>NZ_JBHSRF010000023.1:0-115111 GCF_042658925.1 Sphaerisporangium aureirubrum | reverse complement strand
GCACCATGCGCATCTCCTCCCGCGCCAGCGGCAACCTCACCGAATGGCGCGACTGGACCACCCCCACCCTCACCGACACCAACCCCACCATCACACCCACCATCACCCCCACCGTCACCCCCACGGTGACCCCGACCGTGACCCCCACCGTGACCCCGACCGTCACGCCTACCGTCACCCCGACGGCGACCTCGTTCCGGTTGCGTAACGAGGGTGCGGGTCGCTGTGTGGACTCGCCGAACAGCGCCACCGCCAACGGCACCCAGTTCCAGGTCTACGACTGCCACACCAACCCCAACCAGCGGTTCGGCTACTCCTCCGGCCGGCAGTTGCAGGTCCTCGGCAAGTGCCTGGACTCCCCGACGAACGCCGGATCGGGTACCCGGGTGCAGCTGTGGGACTGCCACACCAACACCAACCAGCAGTGGACCTTCAACTCCAGCGGCACCGTCACCAACGGCGCCAACAACCTGTGCCTCGCCGTAACCGGCACAGGCAACGGCAGCGGCGTGACCATCGCCACCTGCAACGGCTCGGCCAACCAGAGGTGGACCCGGGCCTGACCGGAAACCGGCTCCATCCCGCAGGCCCAGGCGATCGCCTGGACCTGCACCCGGCCTCCTGAGACGCAGAGGCGGAACCCCCGGACCCATGCGGGTCCGGGGGTTCTCCATGTCCCCGGCTGCCTGTCGAACGCGACCGCCGTCGCGGCGCGAGAACGCCTTCGTCCGGTGGCGATCCACCGATCGGTGGATCGCCACCACCCGCCTGGCTGGGCCGGCGCCTCCACCGTTCGGCGGCAAGGTCCCGTCCACTGATCGATGTTCGCGGGAGTGCCGGTCCAGCAGGCTGAACGCAGCCGATCACCGAGGGGCCGAGCCCGGGAAGGACGATGCGCGCATGCCAGCAGTGATCGAGGTGCGCAACCTCCACAAGCGCTACGACGACAAGGTCGCGGTCGACGATGTCTCGCTTACCGTTCAGGAGGGCGAGATCTTCGGGATACTCGGCCCGAACGGCGCCGGCAAGACGACGACCGTCGAGTGCGTCGAGGGCCTCCGTACGCCGGACCGCGGTGAGATCAAGGTGATGGGGCTCGATCCCCGCCGGGACCGCGCGGAGCTGACCGGCAAGCTCGGCGTCCAGTTGCAGGCCGGCCGGCTTCCCGACCGGCTGCGGGTCGCCGAGGCGCTGGAACTGTACAGCTCCTTCTATCCGAGGCCGGCCGACTGGCGCGCGCTGATGCACGGCCTCGGCCTCGCGGACAAGGCGAAGACCGGGTACGCCAAGTTGTCCGGTGGCCAGAAGCAGCGGCTTTCGATCGCGCTGGCGCTGGTCGGCAGCCCCCGGGTGGCGATACTCGACGAGCTCACCACCGGTCTCGACCCGCAGGCACGGCGCGACACCTGGGAGCTGATCGAGGGCTGCCGCTCGCGCGGGGTGACGATCGTGCTGGTCACCCATTTCATGGAGGAGGCCGAGCGGTTGTGCGACCGGGTGGCGCTGATCGACGCCGGGCGTGTCGTCATGGTGGACACTCCGGCCGGCCTGATCGAGCGGGCGCACATCGAGCAGCGCATCCGGTTCCGCCCGTCCCGGCCGCTGGACGATCACCTGCTGACCAGCCTGCCCGATGTCCTCGGCGTCACCCGCCGGGGCGACCTGGTGCTCGTCAACGGCACCGGCGACGCGCTCACCGCCGTCACCGCCGTCCTGGCCCGCAACCAGATCGTGGCCGAGGGGCTGCGCGTCGAGCAGGCGAGCCTGGAGGACGCGTTCGTGGCCCTGACCGGCAAACACCTCGACGTCACCTCCGGATCCGGCCCGGTGTAGCGAGACCACGAAGGCCACAGAGAGAGGAAGCCCCACTCGTGTCAGCCCTGAACACCGCCACATCCCCGGTCGCCGTCAAGCGCGGTTCGGTGACGTGGAGGCTCGTCAAAGTCGAGTTCACGCTGTACGTCCGCGAGAAGGTCGCACCGATCTGGGGTGTCGGCTGCCCGCTGATCGTGTTGATCATCCTGGGGAGCATCCCCGCCCTGCGGGAGCCTCCGGAGGCCGGCGGCGCCCTGACGATCTTCGATATGTACGTGCCTGTCCTGATCTTGTTCAACCTGGCCATCCTGGCCCTGACCGCCCTGCCGAACACGCTCGCGGGATACCGGGAGAACGGCGTGCTGCGGCGCATGCGGACCACGCCGATCGGCCCGGCCCGGCTGCTCACCGCCCAGCTCGTGGCCAACCTCGTCATCGCGCTCGTCGCGATGATCCTTTTCCTCGCGGTGGCCGGGCTCGGTTTCGGCGTCGACCTGCCGCGGAACCTCATCGGCTTCGCCGTCGCCTGGCTGCTCGCGGCCTCGGCGCTGCTCTCGATCGGCCTGCTGGTCACCGCGGTGGTGCCCGGACGCAACTCGGCCTCGGCGATCGGCACGGTGTTGTTCTTCCCGATGATGTTCTTCGCCGGTCTCTGGGTGCCGATCACGCTCATGCCCCCGGTGCTGCGGACCATCAGCCACTACACCCCGCTCGGCGCGGGCATGCAGGCGTTCCAGGACGCGTACCTGGGCGGGTTCCCGTCCGCCCTCCCCCTGCTGATCCTGGCGGCCTACGCGGCCGGGTGCGCGGTCGTCGCGGTCCGCTGGTTCCGCTGGGAATAGACTCGGCGCGGAGGAGAGAATCTTGAGCAGGCGGAGGCCGCCGGGGCCCGTGGCCGCGGCGCAGGGAGAACCACCGTTCCTCCTGATCACCGTGGTGCCGTACACATTGCTGGCCGCGCTCGTCGTCTTCAAAGTGGCCAAGGGGCCTTCAGCGGGTGACTCCCTGGTCATCGACCTCGGCCTGTGCGGATTGGCCGCGGCGTGGATGCTCGGCATGGTCACCCTGCGTCCCGCCTGGTGGGAACGGCCACGGATCATGGGGGTCTTCTTCACCGGGCTCCTGGCGATCACCGCGATCCTGGTGGTGCGCGACCCCTGGTTCGGGCTCTTCACCCCGGCCCCCTACATCTACGCGTTCACCCTCCTGCGCTGGCCGTGGCGGCTGGCGGGCGTGGCCGCCGTGGCGATCGTGTCCGGCACCGCGCAAGCCTCCGACGCCCCCAAGACGACCGCTTCCGGTCTGGCGATCTCCGCGCTCATCGTCGTCGTCAACGTCGTCATGATGTGCGTCACCGCCTGGGTGCTCCGGCTCGCGGAGCAGGAGCGGGAGCAGCGCCTCCAGGCCCTTGCCGAGCTGAGCCGGGCGAACCGGCTGCTGGCGGCGACGCTCGCCGAGAACGCCGGCCTGCACACCCAGCTGCTCACCCAGGCCAGGGAGGCGGGAGTCCTCGACGAGCGCCGGCGGATGGCACGGGAGATCCACGACACCCTGGCGCAGGGGCTGGCCGGGATCATCGCGCAACTCCAGGCGGCCGAGCAGATGCACGAGGTCCCGGCCCAGTGGCAGCGGCCCTTCGCGGCCGTGAAAGGACTGGCGAGGGAGACCTTGTCCGAGGCCCGTCGCTCGGTCGACGCGCTGCGGCCCGAGCCGCTGGAGACCACGCGCCTGGGCGACGCGCTCGCCGAGGTCGCCGGCCGGTGGTCGAGGTTGCACGGGCTCGCCGTTCAGGTCACCACGACCGGCACGGTGCGGCCGATGGCGCCGGAGGCCGAGTTCGCGCTGCTGCGCACGGCACAGGAGGCGCTGGCCAACGTGGCCAAGCACGCGGGCGCGACCAGGGCCGGGGTGACGCTGTCCTACCTGGACCACGAGGTGGCGCTGGACGTGCGTGACGACGGCAAGGGCTTCGACCCCGCACACCTCGGCGCGTCACCGACCTCGCCCTCGGGTGGCGGGTTCGGGCTGACCATCATGCGGCAGCGTCTCGAAGAGCTGTCCGGGAGCCTTCAGGTCGAGTCCGAACCCGGCGCCGGAACCGGGATCTCGGCCTCCATCCCCACCGTTCCGGCCGGGAGCCACGCATGACCGGCCACACGGCCCAGACCCCGATCCGGCTGCTGATCGCCGACGACCATCCCGTCGTCAGGGACGGGCTGAGCGGCATGTTCGACTCCGCACCCGGATTCGAGGTGGTGGGAGAGGCCGCGGACGGCGCCGCGGCCGTACGGCTCGCCAAGGAGCTCCGGCCCGACGTGATCCTGATGGACCTGCGCATGCCCGGCATGGACGGGCTGACCGCGATCACCGAGCTGACCCGGCTCGGCGTCGTCGCGCGGGTGCTGGTCCTGACGACCTACGACACCGACGCTCACGTACTTCCGGCGATCGAGGCGGGCGCGACCGGCTACCTGCTCAAGGACTCCCCCCGGGAGGACCTGCTGCGAGGCGCGCGGGCCGCCGCCAGGGGCGAGAGCGTGCTGTCCCCTTCGGTGGCGGCCCGGCTGATGAACCGGGTCAGGACGCCCGCCCCGCAACTGCTCAGCCCGCGAGAGCTGGAGGTCCTCGAACTCGTGGCGGCCGGGAACAACAACCGTGAGGCGGCCACCCGGCTGTTCATCACCGAGGCGACGGTCAAGAGTCACCTGCTGAACATCTACGCCAAGCTCGGCGTCAACGACCGCGCCGCCGCCGTCACCGAGGCGTTCAACCGGCGGCTGCTCGTCCCCCGGACACCCGGACAGCCATGACCCTCGGCGGCCCGTGCCGCGACGCTCAGCTGGCGGCGGCGCCGAACCACCTGGGCAGCCGGCCGAGCAGATCCTGCTGGTCCTCACCCACCCACGCCACGTGGCCGTCCGGCCGCAGCAGCGCCGCGGGCACGTCCAGTTCCTCACTGGTGCCGACGACATGGTCGACCCGGTCCGCCCAGCCCGCCACCGAGAGCCGGCCGGTCTGGTCGAGCAGCAGGCCGCGGCCGCCGCGCATCAGCTCGTAGAGGCGGCCCTGCTTCAGCCGCACGTCCCGCAGCCGCCGCCCCAGCAGCTCGGGCCCCTCGCCGAAGTCGTAGCGGATCCCGATCCCGGTGTTCCTCTCGATCAGGTACCGGTTCACCTCCTCGAAGTCCATCAGCCGCGCCATCAGCCGGCGCACTGCCTGGGGACCCGGCTCGGTGGACATCAGCTCCATCTGCGCGCGGGAGTTGTCCAGCACGTCGGCGGCCACCGGGTGCCGTTCGGTGTGGTAGCTGTCCAGCAGCCCATCCGGGGCCCAGCCGCCGACCTCGGCGGCCAGTTTCCAGCCCAGGTTGAACGCGTCCTGGACACCGAGGTTGAGCCCCTGCCCGCCGGCCGGCGGGTGGATGTGCGCGGCGTCGCCGGCCAGCAGCACCCGGCCGGTCCGGTAGCGCTCCGCCAGCCGGGTGGCGTCGCCGAAGCGGGACAGCCAGCGCGGTGAGTGCACGCCGAAGTCGGTGCCCGCGACGGCCCGCAGCTGCTGCTTGAACTCCTCGAGGGTCGGCGGGACCGCGCGGTCCTCGGCCACCCCGGCGGCGGGCGCGCCGACGCGGTACGCCCCGTCGCCGAGGGGCATGAGGCCGAACCGCAGCTGGGTCTTGCGGACCTCCGCGACGACGGCGGCGATCGTCTCCGGATCCTCGGTCACCTCCATCTCGCCGAGCAGCGTCTCGACCTTGGAGGGCTCGCCGGGGAAGCCGACGCCGAGCAGCTTGCGCACGGTGCTGCGCCCCCCGTCGCAGCCGACGAGGTAGCGCGCGCGCAGCCGCGTGCCGTCGGCCAGCTCGGCGGTCACCCCCTGGTCGTCCTGGCCAAGCCCGGCCAGCTCGCGGCCGCGCCGGATCTCGGCGCCGAGTTCGGTGGCGTGCTCGGCCAGCAGGCGGTCGGTGACGGGCTGCGCGATGCCGAGAATGAACGGATGCGCGGTGTCCAGCCGGTCCGGCGACGGTTTGGCGATGCCGGCGAAACCACCGATCGGGTACCGCGTACCGAGCGCGAGGAAGCGCTCCAGCAGACCGCGCTGGTCCATCAGCTCGATGCTGCGCGCGTGCAGGCCGAGCGCGCGGACGACCTTGGTCGGCTCCGCGTCCTTCTCCAGCACCAGCACGTGCACGCCGCGCAGCCGCAACTCGCCGGCCAGCATCAACCCGGTCGGTCCGCCACCGGCGATGATCACGTCGATCATGTAATCCCCCATTCGGCGAGGTCGCCTTCCGGCCGGCCGCTCCACGCGGTCCGGCGGCGCGCACCCGCGTCGCGACCTCGGCCGACGATTCTGCGGCACGACCCGGGTCTTGCCGCAAGCCCCCCGGTGCGCTATAGATTGAAAGTGGCAAGGAGTGCGTAACCTCCTTGCCTTTGCCATTTGTGGCCCGACGCGGACCGGCGAGTTCCTAGGCGTCGCGCGGGACCACCAGGCCGGATTCGTAGGCGAGGACCACGAGCTGGGCGCGGTCCCGCGCGTGGAGCTTGGTCATGGCCCGGTTGACGTGGGTCTTCGCGGTCAGTGAGCTGATCACCATGCGGTCGGCGATCTGGTCGTTGGACAGGCCCTGCGCGACCAGGGCGACGGCCTCGCGTTCGCGGTTGGTCAGCTCTTTCAGCGCCGTGCGGGCGCCGGTGTCCGGCCGCTGGCTGACGTACCGGTTGATCAGCTTGCGGGTGATCGACGGTGCGAGCAGGGCGTCACCGCGCGCCGCGACGCGTACGGCGTGGAGGAAGTCCTCCGGCACGATGTCCTTGACCAGGAATCCGGCCGCCCCGGCGCGCAGAGCGTCGAAGACGTACTCGTCCAGGCCGTAGTTGGTCAGGATGACGACGTGCACCCCGGCCAGGGCCGGGTCCGCAGCGATGCGCCGGGTCGCCTCGATGCCGTCGACGATCGGCATCTGGATGTCGATGAGCGCGATGTCGGGCAGGTGTTCCCTGGCCAGAGCCACCCCCTGCTGCCCGTCGGCGGCCTCGGCGACCACCTCGATGTCGTCTTCGAGGTCGAGGAGCGCACGGAATCCGCTCCGGAGCAACGGCTGGTCGTCGACCAGCAGGACACGGATCACGACGTCCGGTCCACGGGAAGCTCGGCCTGGACGGTGAAGCCGCCGTCGCCGCGCGGTTCCGCCCGCAGGTGGCCGCCGAGGGCGGTGACCCGTTCGCGCATCCCGAGCAGCCCGACGCCGGGCACCGGGGCGGTGCCCGGCGTGGCCTTGCCGTCGTCGTCGACGCGTATCGCGAGGGTGCCGGGACGGTAGTCGATGCGGACCGACGCCGTCGCGGCGGCGGCGTGACGGGTGATGTTGGTGAGGGACTCCTGGACGATCCGGTACACGGTCCGGTCCACCGCGGCCGGCACGTCGGGCCGTCGTCCCTCGATCGTCAGTGTCGCGTCCAGGCCGGTCGTCCGGGCCCGTTCCACCAGTTCGGCGACGTGGTCGAGGCCACGCGGCGGGGTCGTGTCGTCGTCGCGCAGCGCCTCCAGGGTGGCGCGCAGTTCCCGGGTCGCCTCACGCCCGGCCTCCTGGATCGCCAGCAGGGCCTCTGGCACCTGTTCACCTCGCTTGCGGGCCACGTGGACGGCGACCTCGGCCTGCACCTTGATGATCGAGATCTGGTGGGTGAGCGAGTCGTGCAGCTCCCGCGCGATGTGCAGCCGCTCCTCGTCGGCGCGGCGGCGCGCGGTCTCCTCCCGGGTGCGCTCGGCTTCGTCGGCCCGCCGCTCGGCCTGCCGCAGCGCCTCACCAGCGGCACCCGCCGCGATCAGCCAGGCCAGCTCAAGGGCGCCCCTGGCCTGCGCGAACGCCTCGCCGATGTCGTGCAGGCCCGAAGCCAGGGCCGCGAGGGGGAGAACGGCCAGCATGATCACGCTCACCACCACCGTGACGGTGCGGTACCCCGCCCGCACGGCCGCGTACACCGCGAACAGGTACGCGACCGCGGGCACGTCGAACCCGGCCGCCTGGTAACCCGCCGCGCACAGCCCGGTGACGGCCAGGACGAGGACCGGAGCCCGGCGGCGCGCGGCCAGGGCCAGGCCGCCGGCCACCGGCAGCACGAAGCCGAGCAGGTCGAGGTACGTGGCGGGGTGCCGCCCGGACAGCCCGGCGAGCACCAGCGCCGCCGCCACGCCGACGGCGATCGCCCAGTCCCTGACACCGGCCCGTACCGTTCTCATGCGCGCACCCTAACCGCAGGTTCGCACGGGCGACTCCTGCGCACGGACGATCGGCCGCCTACCGCGCCCGCGGTACCTTCCGCGGCGCCCGCGGCATCCGAGGGCCGCCGGGTGCGCCTCCGGCGGCAGCGCGAAGTGCCTGCGCCGGCAGGACGCCCCGCGGCGGGTCCGGCGGACATGCTCGGACGACGTCCAGTCGTAGAAGGAGCACCTCGTGTCCGTCCGTAACCTGCTCGCCGCCGCGGCCGCCCTGCCCGGGCTCGCCACGCCGGCGGCCGCGTACGTCCTGGTCCAGCCGGACCCCGTCAGCACCACCGGCTTGACCGCCGGTCGTTTCTGGTCCCTGGTGGCCGCGGCGCTCGGGCTGGCCGGTGTCGTCGTCGGCGGCCTGGCCCTGGCCCGCGCCACCGGTCGCACCGGCACCAGGAGCAGAGGCAGGGGGGCCGTGGCGGCCCTGGCGGCGGGCGCGGCCGGCGCGGCCGGCGGCGGGCTGGTCGTGGCCGCCGCCGAAGGCGGTCCCGGCACCGGCTACGGGATAGTCGGGGGCTACGTGGCCCTGGTGATCGGCCTGATCTCCATGGTCCTCGGCGGGCTGGCTCTGGCCCGCTCCCGCCGCACCGCCTGACCGTGTCGCGGACCCGCGACCCGGACGCGGCGGCGCGGCGGGCCGCCGGTCAGACGGCGGCGCCGACGTAGGCCGAGAGGTGCTCGCCGGTGAGGGTGGAGCGGGCGGCCACGAGGGCCGCGGGGGTGCCCTCGAAGACGATCCGGCCGCCGTCGTGACCGGCGCCGGGGCCCAGGTCGATGATCCAGTCGGCGTGGGCCATGACGGCCTGGTGATGTTCGATGACGATGACCGACTTGCCGGAGTCGACGAGCCGGTCGAGCAGGCCGAGCAGCTGTTCGACGTCGGCGAGGTGCAGGCCGGTGGTCGGCTCGTCCAGCACGTAGACGCCGCCCTTCTCGGACATGTGGGTGGCCAGCTTGAGCCGCTGCCGTTCGCCGCCGGACAGCGTGGTGAGCGGCTGGCCGAGGCTGAGGTAGCCGAGCCCGACGTCGGCCAGTCGGCGGAGGATGGCGTGCGCGGCCGGGGTGCGGGCGTCGCCGGCGCCGAAGAACTCCTCGGCCTCGGTCACCGACATGGCGAGCACCTGGCTGATGTCGCGGCCACCGAGGTGGTGGTCCAGCACCGCCGCCTGGAAACGCTTCCCCTCGCATTCCTCGCAGGTGCTGGCGACGCCGGCCATCATCGCCAGGTCGGTGTAGATGACGCCGGCACCGTTGCAGACGGGGCAGGCGCCCTCGGAGTTGGCGCTGAACAGCGCGGGCTTCACGCCGTTGGCCTTGGCGAACGCCTTGCGGATCGGGTCGAGCAGCCCGGTGTAGGTCGCCGGGTTGCTCCGCCGCGAGCCGCGGATGGCGCTCTGGTCGATGGACACCACACCCGCGCCGGCGGGGATCGACCCGTGCACCAGCGAGCTCTTGCCCGAGCCCGCCACGCCGGTGATGACGGTGAGGACCCCGAGCGGGACGTCGACGTCGACGTCGCGCAGGTTGTTCGCCGTGGCGCCGCGAATCTGCAGCGCGCCGGTGGGCGTCCGCACCGTCTGCTTGAGGGAGGCCCGGTCGTCGAAATGACGTCCGGTGACGGTGCCGCTGGCCCGCAGTTCGTCGATGGTGCCCTCGAAGCAGACGGTGCCGCCCGCCGTGCCGGCGCCGGGGCCGAGGTCGACGACGTGGTCGGCGATCACGATGGTCTCCGGCTTGTGCTCCACGACGAGCACCGTGTTGCCCTTGTCCCGCAGCCGCAGCAGCAGGTCGTTCATCCGCTGGATGTCGTGGGGGTGCAGCCCGATGGTGGGCTCGTCGAAGACGTAGGTGACGTCGGTGAGCGAGGAGCCGAGGTGGCGGATCATCTTGACGCGCTGCGCCTCACCGCCCGACAGCGTGCCCGCGGGGCGGTCGAGCGACAGGTAGCCCAGCCCGATCTCCACGAACGAGTCGATGGTCCTGGTCAGCGAGGTGAGCAGCGGCGCCACCGACGGCTCGTCGAGGCCGCGGACCCATCCGGCGAGGTCGCTGATCTGCATCGCGCACACGTCGGCGATGTTGACGCCGCCGATCTTCGAGGAGCGGGCCGCCTCGCTGAGCCGGGTGCCGCCGCAGTCGGGGCACGCGGTGAAGGTGACCGCCCGGTCGACGAACGCCCGGATGTGCGGCTGCATCGCCTCCCGGTCCTTGGACAGGAACGACTTCTGGACCTTGGGGATCAGCCCCTCGTAGGTGAGGTTGACGCCGTTGACCTTCACCTTGGTCGGCTCGCGGTACAGGAAGTCGTGCAGCTCGGTCTCGGTGAAGTCGCGGATCGGCTTGTCGGGGTCGAAGAAGCCCGACGCGGTGAAGATCTGCACCGTCCACCAGCCGTCCGCCTTGTAGCCGGGGACGGTGATCGCACCCCCGCTGAGCGACTTGGAGTCGTCGTACAGCTCGGTGAGGTCGATGTCGGAGACCTTGCCCCGGCCCTCGCAGCGCGGGCACATGCCGCCGGTGAGGGTGAAGGTCTGCTTCACGGTCTTGCCGGCGCCGCGCTCGACGGTGATGGCGCCGCTGGCCCGGACCGAGGGGACGTTGAAGGAGAACGCCTGGGGCGAGCCGATGTGCGGCTGCCCCAGCCGGCTGAACAGGATGCGCAGCATGGCGTTGACGTCGGTGGCGGTGCCGACCGTGGAGCGGGGGTCGGCACCCATCCGCTGCTGGTCGACGATGATCGCGGTCGTCAGCCCTTCGAGCACGTCGACCTCGGGCCGCGCCAGCGTCGGCATGAAGCCCTGCACGAAGGCGCTGTAGGTCTCGTTGATCATCCGCTGCGACTCGGCGGCGATCGTGTCGAACACCAGCGAGCTCTTGCCCGACCCGGAGACCCCGGTGAACACCGTCAGCCGGCGCTTGGGGATCTCTACGCTGACGTCCTTGAGGTTGTTCTCGCGCGCGCCGTGCACGCGGATCAGGTCGTGGCTGTCGGCGTGGTGCGGCGCGGGCGGCCGCCCGTCCGCGCTGGTGGCCATGCTCATCGTCTCTCCATCGTTACGGGGGGCTGCCTTCGCGGTCCTCGTCGTGCCCGGGGGCGAGCGCTCAGCTGTCCTGGAGCAGGCCGAGGACGTTGCCGTCGGGGTCGGTGACGGTGGCCACCAGTCGGCCGCCGCCGACGTCGTGCGCGGCCTCCTTCACGATGGCACCCGCGGCGGTCACCTCGGCCAGCTTGGCCTCGATGTCCGGCACGTGCCAGTAGGCCACCGGCGAGGTCATGCCGCTGCCGGGCACCAGCCCGATCTGCTGGCCGCCGGCCTCGAAGCCGACGTAGTAGGACGAGTCGGTCTGCGGCTGCACGCCGAGCAGGGCGGCGTACACCGCCTTGGCCTTCGCCAGGTCGGACACCGGGTGCAGTACCGTCTTGATCGCCGGGGTGGTCATGGTCGACTCCTGTCGTGAATGTGATGCCGGGTTTGGTGGCGGACGGGCCGGTCCGCCGGGTGTTGGTCGCTGGTGAGCTTATGCGCAGGTCGCGGCTGTGGTCGCCGGACGGCTCAGCGGCGCTCGTTGATGCGGACCATGTTGCCCGCGGGGTCGCGGAAGGCGCAGTCGCGGACCCCGTAGGGCTGCTCGATCGGCTCCTGGACGACCTCGGCGCCGCTGGCCTGCACGCGCTCGAAGGTGCCGTCGAGGTCGGCGGTGGCCAGCACGATGCTGGTGTAGGTGCCCTTGGCCATCATCTCCAGGATGGTGTGGCGCTCGTCGGCGGTGATGCCGGGGTCGGCGCCGGGCGGCGACAGGACGATGGAGGTGCCGGGCTGGCCGGGAGGGCCGACCGTGATCCAGCGCATCCCGTCGTATCCCACGTCGTTGCGGACCTCGAAGCCGAGGGTGTCGCGGTAGAAAGCCAGCGAGGCGTCCGGGTCGGTGTGCGGCAGGAAGCTGAAATGAATGGTTATGTCCATGCCCGTCAGGCTAGTTGCGGCTCGCTGACCGGCGCTTCTCGATTCCTGATCGGTCGCGTCACCTGCTTGGCGACGCACGACGGCATCCCCGCCGCCGCCCCCGCCGCGCGGCGCCGGTAGGTGCTGGGGGGAACGCCGACCAGCTCGGTGAAACGGGTGCTGAAGGTCCCGAGCGACGAGCAGCCGACCTCGAAGCACACCTCGGTGACGCTGAGATCGCCGCGGCGCAGCAGCGCCATCGCGCGCTCGATGCGCCGCGTCATCAGGTAACCGTACGGCGACTCACCGTAGGCGCGCTTGAACTCGCGGCTGAGGTGCCCCGACGACATGTTCACGCCGCGGGCGAGGGCTTCGACGTCCAGCGGCTTGGCGTACTCACGGTCGATCCGGTCACGGACGCGCCGCAGCAGCGCGAGGTCACGCAGGTGCTGCGCCGCGGTGGTTCTGCTCGTCACCTGCGAAATCGTGCCACGCCGCACCGACATTTTCCTAACCGGGCCGTCGGGTCGTGCCGGTGGTGCGCGAGGGTCATAGCTGTGCGGCCGTGCGGATCAGTCCGGCCAGGGCCAGGGAGCGGCTGTGCGCGGGCCAGGCGATGTGGGTGACGACGGGGGGCGCGTCGGTCAAGGGGACGGCGGCGTGCTCGGCCCACAGCCAGGCGCGGGCGGAGTCGGGCAGGACGCTCACGGTGCGTCCGAGGGCGATCAGCTGGGCCAGCTGCGTCTGGTCGCGGATCTCGGGGCCCGGGCCGGGTGGGTAGATGCCGTCGCTGGGCCAGCGGGCGAGCGGAAGATCGGGGACGTCGCTGACGTCGGCCAGGGACAACGTCCGGCGCGCGGCGAGGGGGTGCCCGGCGGGAAGGATGGCGATCTGCCCCTCGGTCATCAGTTCCTCGCTGTCGAACCCGGCGAGGGAGTTGAACGGCGTGTGCAGGAGCGCCACGTCGGCGCTGCCGTCGCGCAGCAGCCCTTCCTGCTCGCAGATGCCGCACGGCAGCACCTCGATCTCGGCGGCGCCGGGCTCGGCCGCGTAGGCGTGGAGGAGCTTCTGCAGCAGCTCGTGCGACCCGGCGGCCTTCACCGCCAGCACCAGGCGGTTGCGGGAGCCACCCGGGCCGTCGGCGCCACCGGCGCGGCGGGTGCGGCGGGCGGCGGCGGTGGTCGCGTCGAGGGCCGCGCGGCCCTCGTGCAGCAGCACCTCTCCGGCGCCGGTCAGGGAGACGCCGCGGCGGTTGCGTTGCAGCAGGGTGACGCCGAGGCGCCGTTCGAGCCGCTGGATCGCCCGGGACAGCGGTGGCTGGGCCATGCCGAGGCGCTCGGCGGCGCGGCCGAAGTGCAGTTCCTCGGCGACGGTCAGGAAGTATCTCAGCTCGCGTGTCTCCAAGGTGTCCACGGCCACAGCATAGCCCCGTGATACCTGCCGGGTATCACAGGGCACCGTATCGGTGTTGGATGCGTCCCCCGCCCGCGAGCCAGCATCAACGGCATGAGCGAAACGAGGATCGCGCTGGTGACCGGCGCGAACAAGGGAATCGGGTACGAGATCGCGGCCGGGCTGGGCGCCCTCGGGTACCGCGTGGGCGTGGGGGCCCGCGACCAGGCCCGGCGCGAGACCGCCGTCGAGAAGCTGCGCGCCGCAGGGGTGGACGCGTTCGGGGTGCCGCTGGACGTGACCAGCGGCCGGAGCGTCACCGATGCCGCGGAACTGGTCGAACGGCGGGCCGGGCGCCTGGACGTCCTGGTCAACAACGCCGGCATCTCGGGAGAGACGGGCCCGGGATGGGCGCAGGACCCGACCACGCTCGACCTGGACGTGGTCCGCGCCGTCGTGGAGACCAACGTCATCGGTGTCATCCGGGTGACCAACGCGATGCTGCCGCTGCTGCGTCGCTCGGCGTCGCCACGCGTCGTCAACGTCTCCAGCGCCGTCGCCTCCCTGACCCGGCAGGCGGACCCGGACATCGAGATCGGCCCCGTCATGGCGGCCTACTCACCGTCGAAGACCTTCCTCAACGCCGTCACCGTGCAGTACGCCCGGCAGCTCGCCGGCACGAACATCCTGATCAACGCCGCCTGCCCCGGCCTGGTCGCCACCGACTTCACCGGCTTCTACGGGCCCCGCACCCCCGAACAGGGCGCGGCCACCGCGATCCGCCTCGCCACGCTGCCCGACGGCGGCCCGACCGGCTCGTTCTTCGAGGACGCCGGCGTCATCCCCTGGTGACGCCGGGCGCTCCAGGCCCGCCGTCTCCCACGGCGACCGGAACCTCGCCGTAGTCTCCGCTCATGCCGATCCGTTACGCCCTCCCGCCCGACGCGGACGTCATGGCCGAGATCACCTGCGCCGCGTTCGCCCAGTTCGAGGACTTCGACGTCACCCGCGAGCAATCCGCCGCCAACTGGCGCCGGACTCTCCTCAAGGAGGCGGCCGAACGGCCCCGCCCCCATCACACCAGGATCGCCGAACTGCCGGACGGCACGATCGCCGGCCTGGTCATGGGAGGCCCCGCGGCTCCGGAGCTGGGCTTCGACGCCGAGATCTACGCACTAGCGGTCCGTCCCGCTCGTCAGGCCCAAGGCCACGGCCGCACCCTGGTGCGGGCGGCGGCAGCCGACCTGCACACCGACGGACACGGCTCCCTGGTGATCCGTGTACTGGCCGTAAACGAACGGGCCCGCGCCTTCTACACCTCCCTCGGCGGCGTCCTCGCCGGAGAGGTCCCCCCCGCCGAGGTCTACTACGCCTGGCCGCGAATCACAGCACTCCTAGATCACGACGACGACCACCCGGCCGACCACCCACTGTGACGGCCCAGGACTCCTGAAGCTACGGCGAGCCGCAAGGTAGAGCTTTGGTGCTCGTCAGCGGGCCAGCTCTATCTCGTTGGTCTCGGCCGCTGTGGCGTGTTCGTCGTGGTCGCGGAGCATTCGCATGACGGTGGCGGGTGAGGGTCGTTTGCCCTTCTTCTTGCCTTGGGTGATGAGGAGTTGGGCGGCGATGTCGCGCAGGCTCTGTCCTTGGTCGCGTAGATGCAGGGCCATGGACAGCATGGCGGGGTCGGTGACGGTGGCGCCGCCGATGTTCTTGCCGCGGACTCGGGCGGACTCGTGGCCGTCGAGGGTCTTGTCGCGGATGTACTCGCGTTCCATGCCGGACAGGGCGGCCAGGACGGTGAACACGATACCGCCGGGGTCGTGGTGGCCTTGGAGTTCGCCGGTGAGGAATTCCAGGCCGATGTCGCCGGCGCGCAGCCGTTCGGCGAGCTCTGCGAGTTCCAGGCCGCGGCCGAGCCGCTTGTGCTCGTGCACGACGAGAGTGACGGCGACGCCGGAGGCGCGCAGGTCCGCAGCGTGCGCGATGGCGCGTTCGAGTTCGGGGCGGGTCGTGATGCGGGTGGAGACCTTCTCGGAGAAGACGCGGGGTACCCCAGCCGTCTTCAGGGCGTCGAGTTGGGTATCCAGGGATTGGCGGGCGGTGGAGGCGCGTGCGTAGCCGATCTTGGCGTGCCCGGTCGGCGCGGTGGCTGCGGGAGGTGCGGGCAGCCGGGTCCAGGCGGTGCCCGGCCGCCGTAGCGCCGGGGTCAGCACGTTCAGCACCTTCGCCAGCGCGGGCACGAGCTTGAACCGGGCGGTGTGGTATTGGACGGCCACCCGGTTCTTGGTCGTCCGGCACGGTGATCCAGCCGGGACTCCGCACGTCGACATCGGGCAGGCGAAGGTCTCCACCCGCAGGAACGCTTCCGTGGTGTCACTCACCCGAAAATCGTTTCATGAGTCGATTTGAAACACGGCGTGAAACGATTCTCGCCCGGGCGGCCCTGGTCGGCGCCTATCGCCGGAGCCGGGTGCTCTCTGTTTCATAAGTGACCACCTATGAAGCACTGCGTTGTCGTCGTCGGCCCTCCAAGGCTCACGCGGATACCAGGCTCGCGATCGCTGTAAGAGGAGAAACGGTTCCGTTGCAGGTCCACCCCCGCGCCCTGGCCAAGAGCGCGGTTGGGTGTGAACCGCGTCCTCGAGGACAGATCTCATTCCACCAGAACGGTCCCCCCGAAGGCGGCACGGCCCTGCCCGAGGTCACAGATGACAGGGAGTGCGAAGGTCATGCCGGCTTCGATCGCCAGCCGGATGGCGTTGAACATGCCCGTGTAACCGGCGCCCACGATGACGATGCGGTGGTCGATCTTCATCTTTCACTCCAAGTTCGTCGTGATCTCTTGCTGATTTCCAAGCTAGGGACGCGGCCCCGCTTCCGGTATCGGGCGATTGCCCGGTCCGCCTGAGTCCGGAGCGATCGTCGAGCGCTCGCCAAGATGCTCGATCCCGCACTCCCCCACCCGGACGCAACACGCAACCCTCACGTTGTGCCATTCACTGGCGCGGGCGGGACGGATACGGGAAACTGTCCCGATGCCTGCTGAGTACACCCATAGTGACCAGTTCCGTGGTGCCCGCATCCACCTGTGCGACCTCTCCGGCCTCGAGATTCGCGACTGCGACGTCACCGGCCTGAAGATCGTGGACTGCTATGGGGGCAACGTCTCCCTCGGTGGCGGCTTCGAGCGTGTCGTTGTCAACGACGTCGACGTGACCGCCTACGTCGAGGCCGAGCTCGACCGGCTGCATCCCAACCGGGTGCTGGCCCGTGAGGCCACGTCCGCCGCCGAATACCGGGCCGCTTGGGATGCCATCGAGAAGCAATGGGAGGAGACGCTCGACCGCGCCAGGCGCCTACCCGAGGCGAAGCTGCACGAGCAGGTCGACGGCGAGTGGTCGTTCGTCGAGACGCAGCGGCATCTGCTGATGGCCGGCGATGCCTGGATCGGCAACGCCGTGCTCGAGGAGGACGCGCCGTACCACCCGTTGGGCCTTCCTGGCGGCGGGATGCCGGCCGAAGCATCGGCGAAGCTCGGGCTCACCCTCGATGCCACCCCGACGCTCGACGAGGTACTCGCGCCGCGGCTGGCCCGCATGGCCACGATGCGCCGGGTCGTCGACGAGCTCACCGAGGCCGAGCTCGATCGGGTGTGTGGTCGCAAGCCGGCGGACTCATATCCGGACCGGGAGTACGTCATGCGCCGCTGCCTCATGGTGGTGTGCAAGGAAGAGGCCGAGCATCACCGGTATGCGGTCCGCGACCTCACCGTGCTCGAGGCCGGTGCCCGAACCGAGTGAAGGCGCGTCCCGGCAATGGACGGCGATCTCGCGATCCTGCGCTTGACCAGCCCATCTTGCTGTCGGAGCCCCTCATCGCACCCGCACTGCCCAGCCAGGGCGCGGTGCCGACCGGCGAGGTAGTCACGACCGGCTACGGAAAGACCAGCAATGCGGGCTTCCCCAACGAACGACGCGAGGTCTTCCTCGATGTCACGCCGCGGTGGACCTGCGAAGGCATCTACCAGTTCGTGAAGCCGATCACGCCCGGAATGAACTGCACCCGCAAATCCGGCCAGACGGCCGGAGCATGCGGCACTGGGTGATGTCGTCATCGGAATCGTCTCCTGAAATATCTCTGGCCAGTGCGGCAACCCGACCTATCCCACCGTGAATAGGAATGTTTCTCAGCACCGAACCTGGATAAGCGGCAACGTGGGGAGGTAGCCGGCGGTTCATCCACCTGCCTTCAGCCGGAACGCGAGGCGGTGGGGCGCCTGCACGCGATAGCTGTCCGTCACCAGCTCGGCAACCTCGGCCCAGTCCGTCTCGTCGTCCAGCACCATTCCCACGACATTCACACCCCAGTCGGCCCGGAAGAACGGAGGGCCGGCATGCGCCAGCGCGGCCAACTCCCCGGGCGGCGCCCGGAAGGTCATCAGGATGGCCGGATCGTCCATATCGATGTACGCCGACCCCCTCTCGTCGGTGGTGTAGACGTGCAGGAACGTCCGCCGGCGAATCCGCCACCGCAGGCCGATCCACGCCGGCTCCTCGTACGCCCCGGGCAGCTCCCCGCAGATCACCCGGAGCCGGCCCACAACGGCGGGTGGAACGTCCGCGATGTCGCTCATCTGTACCTCCCGCGCCCATCCTGCCCGCCGGGTAGGACATCAGCACATCAGAGTCTCCGGGGTTGGCGGGCCGCGCCGACGTCATAGGACTCGGGCCCACCTCGATCGATCTGCGGATCTTCGTGTCCGTCGACTTCGAGCAGACCATAGATCGCGCCCTGACCCGCAGCATGGCGATGGCCGGATCCGCCGATGCCGCCGAGATCGAACGGTCCTGGCGCCACCGCTACATCCCATCCCAACAGCTCTACTTCGCGACAGCCCGCCCGACCGATCACGCTGACATCATCGTGTACAACGATCAGCTCCACGAGCCGACCTGGGACATCCGATCCGCGCGCCCCGGAACGACCGGGGATCGGCATGAACTCGTCCTCAGGCGGCCAGACTGAGATCGAGGCGGGTGTTCATGTCGAGGCGGAACCGGCCGTAGGGGTTGATGTGGACCCAGAAATCGCGGCACGTAGGTTCTCCCGAGTGATGAAGGTCTGGCGGACGTGCCGTAGCTCGGCCTCGGTGTGACCGTGCTCACCGGTCGCTGACATCTGTCGGATCCCCATGTTGGTGCCGAGCGCGAACAACACGAGCAGAAGCCGCTTGCTCAAGGTCTCCTTGGACAGGACCTCGCGGGTCGCGACCGAGGTGAACAGGTCGGGGAAGTCGGTGATGAACGCGGTGTTCTTCAGGATGTCCAGCAGGTCGATGGTGCCCCAGCGGCGCTGCACCTCGGCCTTCAGAGCGGTGAGGTTCTTCGGCTCGGGCAGCTTGTCGAGCTTCGGGACCGACACCCACGGCTTGCCCTTCCGGGTGGTGATCTTCACGCCTCCTGTGGTGCCCTCGACAAGGCCGGTGTTCAGCCGGTCCAGGCCCGCGGTCAGGCGGCTTTTGAGGTCGGCTATGAACTCGGTGGCATCCAGGGGCTTGGACAGGGCGGCGTAGTGGACGTCGCGGTTGGTCTCGAAGTCGCCGGGCAGGTCCTTGTCCGGATCGCGCCACCGGCCAGCGCCCTGCACGTACACCTCACGGCGCCGCAGCGCCTCCCGCAACGCGATCAGCACGCACAGCTCGTACGGGATCCGCTCGACCCGCCCGGACTCGGCGTCCACCACCGCGTCCCGCCACGCCCACTGCACCACGCCCTCGATCGGCACCCGCTCTGGCTCGGCGTAGTACCGCTCGGTCGCCGTGACCCCCGCGTACCGAGACAGCAAGTCGATCGCGTCCATCACCGGTCGGTAGGCGGTGTTGTTGCACTTGAACTCCAACGCCGCCAGGATCGGCCCGAGCATCCGCCGGTAGTGGTGGGAGTAGGAGCCGCGCAGCTGGTAGCGGATCCGCTCGGAGACAGCCCGCTCGGTGGCCATCAGCTCCCGCGCCAGCGACTTCAGCGTTCCCACCCCACCCGGCACCGCCGGATACACCGCCTCCCGCACCGTGTCGTCGGGGCGCTCGATCGCGGCTTCGATCATGTTGACGTAGATGCCGCGCTTGCCCCGTACCTTCGTCAACTCGCCGACCAGCTCCCGCTCCACCCGCCGCTCGGCCCGCGCGTTGATCCGGTGAATCAGGTCGATCAGCAGCCCGACCAGCCCGTCGACCAGCTCGGCCTGCCGCGTCCAGCACAATGTCGCCAGCAGCGTGTACCGCACCGGCTCGGAGCTGTCCTCGAAGTCCGACGGGTACATCCGCATCGCCCGCGTCCGCCACGCCGCCACGATCCGATCCGACACCCCGGAGAAGACCCCGTCCGACAACCCCAGTGACCGAGCCGTCGCCAGCTTCCCGATCTCCGCCAGCAACGTGTCCAGCCCCAGCGGACCCGGGTCGGACTTCAACTCCGCCAGCACATGCGGACGGTCCAGCAGATCCTGCAACCTGCCGCACACCACCGACCCCAGTGTGCCCACCACGCCCTCCGAGAACGCCACCTCGAACTTGGAAAGGCCCGACCCCACCACCCGCTCCACCTGGCCGGGCGTCGGCGGCTCCACATCCTCGCTCCGGCATCTGCGGCGCAGCGCCTCAGCAAGCCGCCGGCGACTCGTCTCCGTCGGGCACATCTCCTCCGCCAGCCACCGTGCCCACCGGTCCTCATCCTCCTCAGTCGCCGGCCGCGTCCCGAACGCCTCCCTGATCTGCTTGCGGTGATACTCGATCGTCCGCCCCGTCCACCGGTACTTCGCGAACTCCCCGGCGTCGACCTTCACCAGCGACGCCACATAGTCGACCGCGACCAGCGGAACCGCCTGCGGACCGTCCGGGAACCGGCCCTCAAGCTCATAGAACTTCAGCAACAACGCGAACCCCAACCGCGTCGCGCCCGACTTGTTACGGATCAGCTTCCAATCACCCGTGACCAGCGTCCACGAACCGATCAGCTCATCCGGTTCCCACTCCGCGCGCATCCCCACCACTCCCAGACCGAGACCACCACCAGGACATGGCTCACGATCAAGGAAAGGTCGCCCATTTCACCGGCATTGACCTACTTGCAGCCACTACGCGACGAACCCGAAAGATAGCTCACCGCTACTTTGCGGCTCGCCGTAGCTTTAGGAGTTCCGGGCCTACGTCAACGCCGGACCGTCCTGGTTCTGACCCTCGTGGTCGTAGGCGCGGCGGGTGTCAACAGCGCACCCGATAGCGCAGGTGAAGGACCCGGTTGCCCTGAATCACCACGTCAGGATCCTCCAGCAGGTGCTGCGCGTGGACCGACCCGAAGTAGCGCTTGCCGGAACCGAACACGACGGGTACGACGTCCATGCGCACCTCGTCGACCAGGCCCGCGGCGAGCACCTGGCCACCGACGTCGCCGGCGGCGACCTCGACCATGCGGTCACCCGCAAGCTCCTGTGCCTTGGCCACGGCCGCCTCGACGCCGTCGACGAAGTGAAACGGCGCCTCGGGGTCCCAGCCCTCGGGCTCCGGCCGGTGCGAGACGACGACCACGTGGTCGATCCCGCTCGGAGGCTTCCCGTCCCAGCCGTCCGTCAGGTCGAAGACGTGGCGGCCGGCGATCGTGACTCCGATCTGGTCCCAGTACGCCCGGGTGTAGTCGTAGGACGTCTGCGACACCTTCACCACGCCGCTCTCGTCCAACGGGACGTCACCGCTGGACAACCAGTCGAACAGCGGTCCGGGCTGGTCGTTCTCGTCCGCGACGAAGCCGTCCAGCGACACCGAGCTGTACATGACCACCTTGCCCACGGGGCTCTCCTCTGCTTGGGGTGCCCCAAAATTAGCGCGCCGTGAGCTGCCGCTCTTGTAAGAAATCAATCGGCCGGCAGCGGCCAGCCGTCCAGCACGTGGCCGGGATGTTCGCGCAGGAACCGCCGCCGGACTTCGACGTACCGGGTCGGCGTGAGCCCGGTGAACGCCCGGAACTCGTGGCCGAAGTGGGCCTGGTCGAAGTAGCCCGCGCCGCCGGCGAGGTCGCCCCAGTCGATCGGTCCGGCGGGATCGATCGCGAACACGGTCGCGGTGAAGCGGTAGGTGCGGGCCAGCCGCTTCGGCGTGACGCCGATGAGCTCCTTGAACCGCTGGGTCAGATGTGTGCTGCTGACACCGGCCGCCACGCTCAGGTCGCCGATCGTCACCGCCCCGCCGGCCGCCGCGATGACGCTGCTCGTATGGCGGACCAGCCCCAGGCCGGTGGTCTCGCGCAGCCGTCGCATCAGCTCCTCCTCGAGCAGCGTCAGCATCTCGTGCGGCCCGTCCGCCGTGGCCAGCCGGTCTCGCAGCTCAGCGATGGCGGGCCGGCCCCAAACCTGCTCTATCGTCACCGGCCGGTCACACAGCTCGGCCGCGGGCATCGGCAGGAACGGCGCCAGCCCCCACGGCTTGACGTGCACGCCGACGGACCGGGTCCGGACCGGGTAGCTGAACTCCAGCGCGCGGGTGGGCATGGTGACCACGCAGCCGTCGGCGTACTCGGCCGTCTCGATGTCGGTGCCGGCGCGGATGCGGAACGGCGCCCCGAGGTTGACGATGAGCAACGCCGACGGCATCGGCGGCAGCATCAGCCGGGCGTACGGCGGCGCACCCTCCAGGTAGTAAAGGTCGTCGATCAGCCCGTCCAGCGGCGGTCGCGGCACTCTGGACACGTACTCCACGCCCACAGTATCGCCGACGCCCCGCCGACATCGATCGCCGATACGGTCCAGCCGCGCCGCCGATCCGCGCCGGTGAATTAACTTGCGGGAAGTCCCATTCCCGTGAGTTACGAGCGGGCCGGGGCACGCAACAGATCGTTGTTTCTGGTTTTCTATTTCCAGAAAATAAAAATGCTAGGCTGCGTGATCGTGACGGAGAACGAGGGTGAGGCACGGGGCGGGGTTTCGGTGTGCAAGCACTGCGGCGCGGTGATCGAGCGGGGGGCGGGGCGGGGGCGGCCGCGGGAGTACTGCCCGGAGAAGGACTGCCAGGCGGCGGCCAAGAGGGAACGGGAGATGCGCAGGGCCACGCCAGGGCTGGAGGGGTCGCTGGCGCGGGCCGAGGAACTGTACGAGCGCATGGAGAAGGGGCTGGCGGCGGCGGTGGCGCCGCTGGCGCAGGTGCTGGCGCAGGAGCTGAGCCCGGCGGGGGTGGAGGCCCGGCTCAGCGCGGTGCAGGCCGAGGCGCACACCCGGGTCGCCATCGCCCGCGCCGAACGCGAGCAGGCCTTCGAGCAGGTGCGGCTGGCCCGCGAGGCCACCGAGCACGCCCGCGGGGAACGCGAGCAGATGCGCGAACGCATGGAGGAGGCCCTCGGGGAACGCGACACGGCGCTGTCCGACGCCGAGACGGCCCGCGAACAGGCACTGGCCGCGCTGCGCGAGGCGGCCACCACCGAGCGGCGCGCCCGGCAGGCCGCCGAGGACGCCGACCGGCGGGCCGCCGCCGCCGAGACCGCGCGCGACCAGGCGGTGCGCCGGATGACCGAGCGGACCGAGCAGTCGGCCGCCGAGGCCCGCGACGCCCGCGCCCAGGCCGAGGACGCCGAACGCCGCGCCGGACGCGCCGCCGCCGAACGCGACACCGCCCGCACCGAGGCGGAGATGTCCCGCCGGGCCCGCGTCGAGGCCGAGCAGGCGTCCGCCGCCGCCATCGCCCGCGCCCAGGCCGCCGAGGCCGAACGCGGCCGTGCCCAGCAACGCGCCGAGACCGCCGAACAGGCCCGCGCCGACGCCGTCGCCCTGGCCGCCCGCGCCGCCGCCGAGGCCACACAGTCCGCGGCCCAGGCCGCCGAGGCCGACCGCCGCGCCGCGGAGGCCGCCAAGGACGCCGCCGACCGCGTCCGCGCCGCCGCCGACCGGGCCACCGAACAGACCGCCCAGGCCCACCTGGCCGAACGCGCCGCCACCGCCGAACGCGACCGCCTCTCCGCCCTGCTGGACGTGGAACGCGCCCGCGTCGAAGACCTCCGCGCCCAGAACACCACCCTGCGCCAGGAATCCGCCGCCCTGCGCGAACGCGCCGTGACCGCCGAACTCCAGGCCGCCTCCGCCACTCCCCCGCCCCGGGAGCCGTGACCGCCCGCTCAACGACTCCACCGGCCGCCACGCCGGGTGACACGGGAAGGCGCTACCTCAGCTGGTCGCGGCGGCGCGTCAGGTAAGCGAGCTCGGCGGTGTTGCCCGCCAGGTCGATGGCCTTGTCGTAAGCCGCGCGCGACTTCTGACCGCGGCCCAGCCGGCGCAGCAGGTCGGCGCGGGTCGCGTGGTAGGCGTGGTAGCCCGCCAGCTTGTCCTCGAGGCGGTCGACGGCCGCCAGTGCCACCTCCGGGCCGTCGAGCTCGGCGATCGCGATGGCCCGGTTGAGGGCGACGATCGGCGAGGGGTCGAGGTGGGCGAGCTGGTCGTAGAGGGCGACCACTTGCGACCAGTCGGTGTCGCGCATGTCGCGGGCGGAGGTGTGCACGGCGTTGATCGCCGCGAGGATCTGGTACCGGCCCGGGGCCACCCCTGTGGCCAGGCGCTCGCGTACCAGCCGGTGGCCCTCGGCGATGAGCGCCGCGTCCCAGGCCCCGCGGTCCTGCTCGTTGAGGGCGATCAGTTCGCCGCCGCCCGAGACCCGGGCGTCACGGCGGGCCTCGGTGAGAAGCATCAGCGCCAGCAGCCCGGCCACCTCACCGTCGGCCGGCATGAGGGTGCGGATCAGGCGGGTGAGCCGGATCGCCTCGGCTGTCAGCTCGTGACGTACCGGATCGGTGCCGGGGCCGGTCGCCAGGTAGCCCTCGTTGAAGACGAGGTAGAGAACGGCGAGGACGCCGGACACGCGTGCCGGGAGATCCTGCGCGGACGGCAGCCGGTAAGGGATGCGAGCCGCCTTGATCTTGGCCTTGGCGCGGGTGATCCGCTGGCCCATGGCGGCCTCCTGCACCAGGAAGGCACGGGCGATCTCGGTCACGGTCAGACCGCCGACCATGCGCAGCGTCAGCGCCACCCGGGTCTCCAGCGCCAGCGCCGGGTGACAGCAGATGAAGATCAGCCGGAGCCGCTCGTCGTCGATGGCGCCGAGCGGCTGGGGCGGTTCGTCGTCGTACAACAGCCGAGCCTCCTTGTGCTTGTCGCCGCGCTTGTTCTCGCGCCGGACCCGGTCGATGGCCTTGCGGTTGGCGGTGGTGGTCAGCCAGGCACCCGGGTTGGGCGGTACGCCGTCGGCCGGCCACCGCTCGACGGCGGTCGCGAACGCCTCGGCCGCCGCCTCCTCGGCGATGTCGAGGTCACCGAAACGCCTGGTCAGGGCCGCGACCACCCACGCCCACTCCTCGCGGTGGGCCCGGGTGATCGCCTCCCGGACGTCGATCACGCTCACAGGAACGGCCGCACCTCGGTCTTGCGGTTGCAGGCCTTCGACCCCTCGGCCGCCAGCTTGAGCGCCACGTCGAGGTCGGGTGCCTCGATGATCCAGAAACCGATGAGGAACTCCTTCGACTCCACGAAGGGCCCATCGGTGAACAACGCCTCGGCACCGCGGTTGTCGATCACCGTGGCCGTGCTCGGCCCGCCGAGGCCGCCGGCGAAGACCCAGTGCCCCTCGGCCTGGAGCCGGTCGTTGAACACGTCGATGGCGGCGTCCTCGTCCGGGGTGGCGAGGTCGGTCGTGTCCGCGATCACGGAAACCAGATACTGCATCCCACATCATCTCCTGTGCTTCGAGGGACACCCCTCGCGGGTGACCGCTCACCCGTACTACGAACACCTCCGCCCCGATCCGACACCGCCGCCTGGATTTCTTTTGACAGGTACCGACGGCGGTCACGAGCACCGTGAAGATGACCGTACGGCCGGGCTGCCGCGTTCAGTCGCCGGCCAGGGTCCCGCCCAGAGGGGTGCGCTCGTAGCGCACGGATCGGCCGGTCCGCGTCCGCGTGACCAGGCCGGATTCGCGCAGCACGGCCAGATGGCCGCCGACCGCGCCCAGGCTGAGACCCAGCTGGCGGACCAGCTGCGTGGTCGTCGCCGGCACCGCGAGCGCCCGCAGCACCTGCGCGCGGTGCGGGCCGACCAGCCGCGCCAGCGCCGCCGCACCGCCCTGCGGGGGCGGCGGCCCGAGCAGGTTCGCGACGCCACGCGCCGGATACACCAGGGCGTACGGCCAGGGCGGCTCGACGTAGCTGATGAGGGTGCCGAAGACGGTCGGCATCAGCAGCAGACCCTTGCCGCCCAGCCGGTGCCGCTCCCACTCGTCCGGGGGGCCGGTGCGCACCTCGATCACACCGTCGGCCCCCTCGGAGCGCCAGCCCACCCGCGGATCCAGGTCGGACAGCGCCGCGGCCCAGCCGTACATGGCGAGGCCCCCGGCGCGGTGCACCAGATCGCGCTCCAGCACCGTGCGCAGCCGCGGCCAGTCGGGCTCGACCAGCGCGTGCCAGGTCGCCTCGATCGCGTCCGAGAGCCGGGTGAGCACGTCCGGGGCGGCCAGGATCTGCTGGACGTGACGCGGCGGCGTACGCAGCCCGACCAGGTTGCGGGCGATCTCCGCGCGAACCTGGGGCAGCGGGGTCGCCCGCACCGCGGCGAGTTCGACGGCGAAGTCGCCGCCGACGCCCGAAGGCGGAGGATGGATGAAGTCGGCGTTGTAGCCGCCGCGGCGGAACAGCGTCGTCAGCGCCCCGACCGCGGGCGTCTCGCGGAGCAGCCGCGCGTACCGCGGCGCGACGCGCTCCGCCCAGGGCCGCAGTAGCCCGGCCGGCTGCTTGCCCGACGCGACCCGCAGCGCGTTCATCGCTTCGCCCAGCGGCGAGATCGCGTACCGGGTGTGCGCCACGTCGACCGGCCCGACTTCGATGGCAAGCATCTTTCGCCTCCACGCGAAAGCTTAACGCCTCCGTCCGCACCGCCCCGAGACTGGCCCGCGTGATGACACTCCAGGCCGCACCGGTGCGGGCCACCTACCGCGAGGTGTTCGCGGTACGCCAGTTCCGCGTGCTGTTCACCGGCTACACGCTCTTCCTCGGCGGCGAGACGGTGAAGATGCTCGCGCTCTCGGTGACCGTCTACGCCGGCACCGGCTCGTCCCTGCTGGCCGCGCTGGCCTACGTCGCCGGCTTCCTGCCCTACGCCCTCGGCGGCACGCTGCTGCTGGCGTACGCCGACCGGTGGCCGCCGCGGGCCGTGATGGTCGGCTACGACCTGGTCCGCGCCGCGGTCGCCGCCGTGCTCGCCGCCGGGGTGCTCTCCCCCGCCGCGATGCTGGTGCTGGTGTTCGTCACCGGCATCCCCAGCGCGGTCGCCTCCGCGGCCCGCAGCGCGCTGCTGCCCGATCTGCTGGACGGCGACCGGTACGTGCTCGGCCGGGCCGTGTTCTCCATGGCCGCCGGCGGCACGCAGGTGATCGGCTTCGCCGTGGGCGGGGTGCTGATCGTGGCGCTCGGCCCGTACGGCGCGCTCTGGATCACCGTGGCGAGCTGCCTGCTGTCCGCCGCGCTGCTGCGCCTGCGGCTGGCCGAGCGGCCGCCCCGCGGCACGGCCGCGGGGTACGCGGTACGCGAGACCTGGCGCGTCAATCGCGAGCTGCTGCGCCGGCCGGCGATCCGTTCGCTGCTGCTGGCCCAGTGGCTGCCGCCCGCGCTCATAGTCGGCGCCGAGGGTGTGCTCGTCCCGTACGCCGCGCAGGTCGGTGTGCCGGATTCGGCGGGGCTGCTGTTCACCGCCGTGGCGCTCGGCATGCTCACCGGCGATCTCGTGATCGGCCGGCTGGTCACCCCGGCACGAAGGGAACGGCTGACCGGGCCGCTGGCGTTGCTGCTCGGCGCGCCGCTGCTCGGGTTCGTGCTCTCCCCCGGGCCGGTCACCGCGGCGCTGCTGCTCGCCGTGTCCGGGTTCGGGGTCGCGTACCAGCTCGGGCTGGCCCGGCGCTTCCTGAACGCGGTGCCGGAGGCGAACCGGGGCCAGGCCTTCGGGCTGGCGCTGACCGGGACCATGACGTTTCAGGGCCTGTTCGCGGCCGGCGGCGGCGCGTTGGGCGAGGTGTCGGCGCCCGGCCTGGTCGTCGGCGCGTCGGGCGCGGCGTCCCTGCTGGCCGTACTGGGTCTGTGGCGCGTGCTCGCGTCGCCGAAGGCGTAGCACGCGTGGGGAGACCGGCCGCCCGGCTCAAGGGATCAGCTCGAGCCGCCGTCGTAGGCGGCGGACGGCACCTCCGAGAAGTAGTCGCGAAGCATGGCGATCTGCCCGTCGCGGAGGCGGAAGATCTGCACGAGGGACATCGTCGTCCGCCGCCCGTCGGCTTCGTCGAAGGCGACGTCGATCTCGGCGATGAAAACGTCGGGATCCGAGGTGTCGTGCAGGGTGTAGGCAGACCGTTCGAGGTTCACCGCGGCCTGGTAGGCCGGTTGCCGGTGATACACGCCGGTCCCGGTCCGGATCGCATCGCGGCCCACCAGGTGCCGGAGCGGATGGCCGTCGGGAACAAGGGGCGAGTCGTACACGCCGTCCTCGGTGAACATCGCGGCGATCGCTTCCGGGTTCCGGGTGATCGCACCGGCATACATGTACCGCTCGAAGACTTCTTTATGCGTAAGAGCCACTCTCCAGTCTAGCTTTCACCGGCTTGGATCAGGTGACCGGAACCACGAGCTGTGAGATCGACAGGTCGATCGTCCGGTGTGACGGCAGCATCCTCGTTGAGGTGGCCGGGTCGTCGCCGGTTCCCAGGTTCCGCTCCCAGCGCGGATGCGACCCGCCCGCGACGACCAGCCGAATCCGGCTGTTCCGCGAGAACCGGTGCGCCACGGCGTCGAGCTCCATACGAATCAGGCCCTGGGCCGCCGAAGGATCGAGTCGGACGAACCCGTCGCTGATGTTGCGTGAGCGGCCTTGGGCATCCACTTCCGACACGCGAACGAACAGGTCGGCGAAGGGGTTGTCGGAGCTGTGGCCCAGTTCTACGACCGGGCTGCCGACGACTTCGAGCTCCGTGGTCAACGGGTCTGACGTGAATGCCAGCACATCGGAACGCGAGGCGAGCGCGCTGTCATCCGTGTAGCCTGCCGTCACTCCCGGGGAAACCTGCGTGACGAACGCGCCACCGTACGTGGGAGTCGGCCGGGCGGGGTCGTACACGAACTCGCTCACTTCTCCCGCGTCGGCCGGTTGAGCCGCCAGGAGTCCGCCGGAGCGGGGATACAGGATCTGCTCGACCGTCGCCGGCGGCCAGGCCGGAAGGTCGCGCCACCCCTCGCCGGGGCCGCTGAGGAACACCTTGACCGGGGTGGCGCGGTGCCGGTCGCGTGATCCGGCCAGATGCTCGTCGAACCAAGCGAGGGCTTCGGGGAGCAGGACGCGGGCACCCTCGGCGCCCCCCTGAGCATGCGTCCACGGGCCCATGGTGAGTCCGGCGTCGACGCCCCGCTCGGCCAGCCGCGCGTACCCTGTCAGCGTCTGGCGAAGAAAGCCGTCCTGCCAGCCGCCCTGAAGCAGCACGGGGACGTGCACCCGATCCAGCGCTTCCGTCAGGTCGGCGCGCTTCCACCATGGGTCGCCCAGATCCCGCCGGCCGACCCACTCGCGGTACCAGGGCGCCTTCCCGTCCATCAGCTTTTCGGCGGCGTCGGCCAGCGGAAGCGCTGCCAGGGCCTCCTTGATACGGCCCCGGGACGAGAGAACCGCAAAGATGCGAGGCAGGATGGGCTTTTCTTGCTTGGTCGTGGCGAACGACCATTCGAACATGGTGCTGAGCAGGAACGCCCCGCCGGTGTAGACGAACGCGCCGAAGTCGTGCGGCGCGCACGCGATGACCGCTGTGGCCAGCTCTGGAGGCGGATCCGTCAGCAACGCCCACGCGGCGAAGCCGACCGATGAGAAGCCGTGCGCGGCGAAGCGCCCGTCGAACCACGGCTGCTCGCGCATCCAAGCGACGACGTCGGCCGCGTCGTCGGCTTCCCGCATGTGCGGTTCGAAGATTCCCCCCGATCCGAACGTGCCGCGCCACCGGACCAGCACGACCCGATAACCGCGGCAGGCGAACATGCCGCCGGTCATGGCCGACCCCATCACGTTGTAGCCGTAAGGGGAGCTGACGAGAATCGTTCCCGACGCCGGTCCCTTCGGCTCCAGGAGATCCGCGAGCAGTTCGACGCCGTCTCTCATCGGGATCCGCACGTCGCGGGTCACGCTGTAGTCGCTCGTCGAAGGGGGCAGCCGAGCGTACTTCGCCCACAGCAGGTCGGCGAGCCGTTGCCCGAGCGCCCGATCCTTGGCTCGTTGGTCCATCTCTCTCCTCCGCATCACAACACGTGCCTGGCGATGCGCGGTGTCCCTTGTGCACCGTCTTGGCACACAGTAACACCAACTTTCATTAATTACTGAAAGTTCATGCTACTGCGGTACCCTGTGGCGAGATGGCCGAAGGGAGCGCCGTGCGCGAAGACGAGATGGACGAGCTCGGCAGATTCGTCGAGCGCTTCGCCTCCACCCTCGCCGACGCCGGCTTCCCGCGCCTCGCCGCGCGCGTCTTCGCGACGCTCCTGGCCAGCGAGAGCGGGCGGATGACCGCGGCCGAGCTGGCGACATGGCTGCACGCCAGCACCGGCGGGGTCTCGGGCGCCGTCCGCTACCTGGTCCAGATCCGTCTCATCCGCACGGAACGGGACCCGGGAACGCGCCGCCACGCCTACGTCGTGGACGGCTCGTGGTACGAGTCCACGTTCCTCGCGAACCCGTTCCTCGAAAGAGGCGAGGCCGACCTGCGAGAAGGCATCGCCATCCTGGGTGACTCGCCGGCGGCCGACCGGCTGAACGAGACGCTCGAGCTCATCCAGTTCCTCAGGGACGAGACCCACGCGATGATGCGCCGCTGGCATGAGCGCAAGGCGGCACCGCGAACACGGTGAACCACATCGATCGACGTCCCCCGAACGCCCGGAAACCGTCACCGATCAGCGCGAATCCTCAGATCTTAACGACCGGTGATCAAGCCCGCGGCCCGTTTTCAACCGTATTCCGGTGGCTCCCGCAGTACGCATGGAGGGCATGACATGACGAAGGTGCGAGACATCGATGCCCGCGGTACGCAGCACTGCGAGACGTCGGCGCTGGGGGTGCTGCTGCGGCACCAAGGGCTCGATCTGTCGGAGCCCATGCTCTTCGGGCTCGGCTCCGGTTTGTCCTTCATCTACTGGGACGGCAAGAACATGGGCTTTCCCTTCCTCGGGGGACGGGTCAGGCCTTTCGACCTCACCAGGAACCTCGCCGCCAGGCTCGGGCTGGATCTCGTGGTCCAGGAGACCACCTCCCCGCGCAGGGCATGGGAGAACGTGGCGGCCCTCATCGACGCCGGCCACCCCGTCGGGCTACAGCTCGACAGCTATCACCTGGACTACTTCGGGTCGAAGGTGCACTTCGGCGGTCATGTCGCCGCCATGTACGGCTACGACGACCATGACGCCTACCTGGTGGACACCGACCAGCAGGGCGGAGCGGTGTCCACCAGCCTGACCAGCCTCGCCCAGGCCAGAGCCGCGCGCGGCCCGATGACCGCCAGGCACCGATCCTTCACCCTCACCGTCCCGGGGAACCCGCCCTCCCCGGACGGCCGGATCGTTCCCGCGATCACGGCCTGCGCCGGCGCCTTCCTCGATCCGCCCATCGCCAACCTGGGCCACCGCGGCATCCAGAAGGCCGGCAAGCTGGTACCCGCCTGGCTTCAGCGGACCGATGACCCGCGGCGGGACCTGCCCCAGGCCGCCATGTTGATGGAGAAGGCCGGCACCGGCGGCGCCCTGTTCCGCAACCTCTACCGCGACTTCCTCGCCGAATGCGTCCAAGTGCTCGACAGCGATCACCTGCGCACCGGGCACAGGCTGTACTCCGAGGCGGCCATCTTGTGGACGGAAGCCGCGGCTCTGATCACGAAGGCCGGTGAATCAGGCGACGCGCAGTGCCTCGAACAGGCGGGCACCGTCCTGTGCGAACTTTCCCGCGTAGAGCGCGAGGCCATGGAGGCGCTTAGCCGCCTGGGCGGTGAGCCCCGACGGAGTTCATCCGCTCGCGGGTGAGCGCTCGCGGGCGGACAGGCCGGCGAGCAGCAGGTTCGCCAGCCGCCTGACCGCGGCGTCCGCCCTCCCGGGGGGCAGGGCCCGAAAGGAGGCGATGGCCAGCAGGCCGACCCGCACGTCCTCCACCGACATGTCAGGACGGACGGCGCCCGCGCTCCGGGCACGCTCGACGAGCAGTTCGAGGCCTCTTTCCTGGGCGCGGCGCTCTTCGGTGAACTTCAGTGCCGCCGCGTGAGAACCGAGCAGCACCTCGTTCAGTCCCCGGTCGCGGAGCTGGCGTTCGGAGAAGCCGCGGACGGTGGCGCACAGCGCCCGCCAGGGGTCGGGGTCGTCCAGAGCGGCTCGCATCTCGGCGACGCAGTGGGCCACCTGCTCGGCGAGCACGGCGCCGATGAGATCGGGGCGCGACGGGAAGTGCCGGTAGACCGTGGCGACGCCAAGGCCGGCGCGGCGGGCGATCTCGCGCATGGGCAGGTCCAGCCCGTCCGCGGCGAACGCGGCGCGCGCGACCGCCACGATGTGCCGCCGGTTGTGTTCGGCGTCCGTGCGGGGTTTCCGAGTCAATGTCCTGCGCGCACCTCTCACTTCGGCCCGATCCGAAACAGCCGATCCGTTTCCCGGCCTACCGTATGGCACGGTCTTGCAGGTAGATGCCAGGAAGGTGCACGTGTTCGCAGTTCAGTTCCACCGGTTCGGTCCTCCCGAAGTGCTCACCATGGGTCCGTTCCCCGAGCCGCACGCGGGGCCGGGCGAGGTCCGGATCAGAGTCGAGGCCGCCGGGGTCTCACCGGTCGACGTCGCGCTGCGCGCCGGCCTCTCACCGTCCAGCCGCCAGGTCGCGCTTCCCCACGTCCCGGGGGTGGACGCGGCCGGGGTGATCGACGAGGTCGGCGCGGGTGTCTCCGGGTTCGCGGTGGGGGACGAGGTGTTCGGCGCGGTCGACGTGTCACGGCTGGGCGGTGCCACCGCCGAGTTCGCCGTCCTGAGGTTCTGGGCCGGGAAGCCGTCCTCGATGTCGTGGACGGAAGCCGGTGCCGCCGGTACGAGCGTCGAGACGGCCACCCGGGCGCTCGACCGGCTCGACGTGCGCGCGGGGACGACGCTCCTGATCGACGGCGCCGCGGGCGGCGTCGGAAGCGTCGCCGTCCAGCTGGCCGCCGCCCGCGGCGCCCGCGTGATCGGCACGGTGCGCCCGGAGAACCAGAGCTTCGTGGCCGGGCTCGGCGCGACCCCCGTCCCCTACGGGCCGGGGCTGGCGGGCCGGGTCCGCGCCCTGGACGCCGGGCGGGTCGATCTCGCCCTGGACGTCGCCGGTGCCGGTTCACTCGCCGAGCTCGTCGCGATCACCGGCTCGGCGGCGTCCGTCCTCACCATCGCGGACTTCACCGGCCGGGACCTCGGGGTCGGCATCTCGCTCGGCGAATTCGGCGGCGAACCCAGCGGGCACCACGGGCTCCCGCTCGCGGCAGCCCTCTCGGCGGAAGGCCGCTTCCGGGTTCCCGTGCGGGACGTGTTCCCCATGTCCCAGGCGGCCCAGGCGCACGAGGCCGCCACGCGGGGCCCCCGGCGAGGGAAGATCGTCATCACCGCTCACGGCACCCACCGCTGAGCGGCCGCGGGCTCGTCAGGTGGGTCCGGTGCGCAGGATCAGGCCGCCAAGGCTCACGGGGCGGCCCGGAGCGCCTGCCGGATCAGCGCCGCGTCCTGGTCGAGGACCTCGCGCGGGCGCCTCTTCCGGTCGGCGGTGACCACGACGCCGTCCCCCGGATAACGCGGCACCAGGTGCAGGTGGAGGTGGAAGACGTCCTGCCCGGCGGCCTCGCCGTCGGCCAGCGACAACCGCACCCCGTCACAGCGGAGTCCCGACGCCCGCAACGCGCCCGACACGAGCCGTGCGGCCCGCCAGATCGCCGTTCCGGTCGCGTCGTCGGCGTCGGCGAGCCCGGCCATGTGCACGCGCGGGATCACGAGTACGTGCCCGGCCGTGGCCGGGTTGCGGTCCAGGATGGCCACCACGCGGTCGTCGTCGTGGACGACGCTGGCCTCGGCTCGCCCGGCGATGATCTCGCAGAAGATGCAGGCTCCCATGCGGACCATGATCTCGGTTCGTCCGCCGCACTGGAACGGACGGCGTGATCCCGTGACTCCCCCGCCTCGCTCACGTCGCGGGGATGGGCCTGGAAGGAGCGCGGCACGACGCCGCTGACGACGGCCCGTCGAGGGGCCGTCGTCAGATGGTTCGTGTCGCGGTGACCGCCACCGTGGCGTAGTTCATCGTGAAGCCGCCGCCGTGTGCGTCGAGGGCGGCGGCCATGCCCGCCAGCACCTCCTCCTGCGCGGCCGGCGGGAGCTGGGTGTGGCCGCCGGTGGTGGGCACCTGGTCCAGCCACTCGTCCCGGGTGTAGGGCTGCTCCCAGTCGAAACGCCACTGCCGCGGCTCGGCGAAGCCGCCCGCCTCGCCGATCCCGCCGGCGGCCTTGGTGAACATCACCTGGTACCCGTCCAAGGGCTTTCTCATCATCGCCTGCGCGTTGAACGGGGAGTCGGGCAGCACCCGCCGGTAGACCGCGGCGAAGGCGTCCGCCACGTCGGGGGGAAACTGGAAGACGTTCCAGAACGCGGCCAGCAGGCCGCCGGGCCGCAGCACCCGGGCGGCCTTGGCCGCGCCCGCGACCGGGTCCACCCAGTGCCAGGCCTGACCCGCGACGACCGCGTCGAACTCCCGGCCTACCGGGTCCCAGGCCTCGAACGTCGCCACCTCGACCTCCAGCCCTAGCCGCCGGGCCACGTCGGCCATCCGCGCGTCGGGGTCGACGCCGAGCACCCGGCAGCCGGCCGCCTGGAACTGCCGGGCCGCGATGCCGGTGCCGGTGCCGACGTCGAGGAAGGCGGGCCCGGGGCTTTCGGCGACGATCCGTTCCACCATCGCGCTCGGATAGCGGGGCCTGGCGCGGTCGTAGCGGTCGGGGTCCGAACCGAACGACTCCGCCACCTGCCGGGCCCGGTGTGGCTCGGTGGGGCGGGGTGGTTCCGGAGATATAGTGGGCATGTGCCCACTATAAATGGGCATGTGCCCACTCGTCGACCGGGTCGGGCGGGCGAAGGGAGAAGGCACGGTGCCGACCGGCGTGGCCATCCGCGACGCGCGCGAGCAGTTGTTCGACGCCGCCGAGCGGGTCCTGCTCCGGGACGGGCCGAGCGCGCTGACCAGCAGGGCGGTCACCACGGAGGCGGGCTGCGCTAAGGGCCTGCTGCACCGGTACTTCGCCGACTTCGACACCTTCCTCGCCGAGCTGGTGCTGGACCGCGTCGCCTGGATGGACGGCCGGTCCGCCGCCCTGCGCGCCTCCGCCGGGACCGGCACCGTCGCCGGGAACCTCGCCGGCGCGCTGACGGACCTGTTCGAGTCGGTCGCCGTGGCGATCGTCGGCCTCGTCATCTCCCGGGACGCCCTGCGTGCCCGGCTGCGCCAGGTCTGGCCGACCGGCGTCCCGCTCCTGACGGAGGCCGCGGCCATGATCGCCTCCTATCTCGCCGCCGAGCGGGACCTGGGCCGCGTCGCGGCGGACGCCGACATCGGCACGCTCGCTCCGACGCTGATCGGGACCGCGCACATGCTGTTCGCCGACCGCAAGAGCGCGCCGCCGGAGGCCGGAGACGTCCACAGGTTCGTGAGCACCGTCATCGCGGCCGTCGTGCGGGAACCGCCGTCAGCGAATCCCGGGCCGCCGGCCGCGGCTCAGTAGCGGACGTCGCTCTGCAGCAGCGGCGGGTACACGGTGGACGTCTCGCCGTCGACGGTGGTGCCCGCGAACTGCAGCATCGCGCGGAGCGGGCCGTTCAGCGACGCCGGGTAGTTCGGGGTGTTGGTAAGACTCGTGCAACCAGGTACACGCGATCGAATCCGCCCAGCTCAGTAACTGTGCTCAGATGGCGGTGAGGGATCTTTCCCCGACTGTCGGGTATCCGTGGTGGTATGCGGCCAGTATTGATCCGGATTCGTGGGGTTTGCGGCGGCTTGGCTGCCCACTTCGTGAGAGAGCCGGATGCCGCGTGGTGCGTGTGCTGGACGAGGACGAGCTCGTGGGGAACTGGACGCTGGTCGGGGACGAGCTCGCCCAGCTGTCAGGTCGGCGAGGTGCGACGAAGCTGGGGTTCGCGCTGCTGCTGCGCTTCTACGCGGTGCATGGCCGGTTCCCGATGGGCCGTGCGGAGATCCCCGATCAGGCGGTCGCCTACGTGGCGCGGTTGGTGGACGTTCCCTCCTCCGAGCTGAGGCTGTATGAGTGGGACGGCCGGACGATCAAGGCGCACCGCGGGGACATCCGGAGGTACTTCGGGTTCCGGGAGTGCTCGCTCGCGGATGCCGACAAGGCCGCGGACTGGCTGGCCGTCAAGGTGTGCGGCAAGGAGCGGCAGGCGGACCGTGTTCGCGCGGAACTGCTGGCGCACCTGCGGGAGGAGCGGATCGAGCTGCCGGCTCGCGACCGGATCCGGCGGATCATCGGGACGGCGCTGCGGCAGTCCGAGCAGTCGCAGACCGCCCACATCTCCAGCCGGCTTCCGGCCGAGGCGATCCCGCGGCTGCTGGCCCTGATCGCCAAGAGCGCCGACCCGGGCGGGGAAGCCGGATCGGAGGTCGAGGATGACGGGGCGCTGTTCGGCGTCGCGGAGGCGGCCGGGGTGGATGTGTTCGCGGTGATCCGGGAAGAGCCGGGCAATGTGAGCGTGAAGACGATCGAGCGGGAGGTGTTCAAGCTGACCGCGATCCGCGCGGTCGGCCTCCCCGATGACGTGTTCGCCGACATCGCGCCGAAGGTGCTGGCGGCCTGGCGGGCCCGGGTCGCTGCCGAGGCCCCGTCCCACCTGCGGTCCCACCCGCACGACATCAAGGTGACCCTGCTCGCCGCCTACCTGCACTGCCGGGCCCGCGAGATCACCGACACCCTCGTCGACCTGCTCATCTCCACCGTGCACCGGATCAACGCCCGCGCCGACACCAAGGTCACCAGCGATTTCGTGGCGGAGCTGAAGCGGGTGTCGGGCAAGGAGAACATCCTGTTCAAGATGACCGAGGCCGCACTGGAGTCGCCCGAGTCGCGGGTGGAGGACGTGATCTACCCTGCGGTGCCGGGCGGCCACACGACGCTGATCTCGCTGCTGCATGAGTTCAAGGCGAAGGGCACCTCCTACCGGCAGCACAAGCAGCGGGTGTTCAAGGCCTCCTACACCAGCCACTACCGGACGGGGCTGATCCAGATCCTGGAGGTGCTGGAGTTCGGGTCGACGAACACCGTGCACGCCCCGATGATGCAGGCCCTCACCTTGATCAAGCGGTACAAGGCCGAGCAGTCCAACCGGATCAAGTGCTACGCGCTCGGCGAGAACGCGCCCGTGGAGGGGATCGTCCCGGCCGAGCTGGTGGAGCTGATGTACCGGGCCGACAGCACGAAACGACAGCGGATCTTGCGCAGCGTGTACGAGTGCGGGGTGTTCCAGACGCTGCGGGAGAAGCTGCGGTGCAAGGAGATCTGGGTGGTCGGCGCCGACCGGTGGCGCAACCCCGACGACGACCTGCCCAAGGACTTCGAGACGCACCGGGCCGAGAACTACGCCAACCTCCGCAAGCCCCTGGACCCGCAAGTGTTCATCGACCAACTCCGCTCCGAGATGCACGCCGAGCTATCCGCGCTGAACGACGCCCTGGGCGGCAAAGGCCTGGCCTGGCTGAAGATCGCCGAACGCCGGAACGCGGGCGCGATCCAGCTGAACCCGCTGGACGCCGCACCCGAACCACGCAACCTGCGCCGGCTTGTTCCAGGTCGCCGATGCCGCGCTGGCCGCGCCGGATGGCAGGGTGCGGGAGGTGGTGTTCCCTGCGGTGCGCGGTGGGGAACAGACGTTGCGCGAGTTGGTGGGCGAGTTCAAGACCAAGGGGCCGGTGTACCGGCGCACGGTGCAGACGCAGTTGAGGGCGTCCTACACCGGGCATTACCGGCGCGGGTTGATCGAGCTGCTGGAGGTGCTGGAGTTCCGCTCCAGCAACAGCGCTCACCAGCCGGTCATCAAGGCGCTGGAGTTGGTCGCCCGGTATGCCAAGGCGGGCAACACCACCTACTATCCGCTGGCCGAGCACGCGCCCGAGCACAAGGGCACCGACCGGGACTGGGCTGAGCTGGTCTATCGCACCGACACGCGGGGCCGGCGCCGGGTGGTGCGCATGGTGTACGAGGTCGCGACCTTTCAGGCGCTGCGTGAGCAGTTGCGGTGCAAGGAGATCTGGGTCGTCGGCGCCGGCCGGTGGCGCAACCCCGATGAGGACCTGCCTGCCGACTTCGCCGCCCGGCGCCTTGAGCACTACGCCGAGTTGCGCAAGCCGCTGGATCCGGCCGAGTTCTGCACGGCGCTGCGCCAGGAGATGACCGCCGCCCTGGCGGAGCTGAACGGCACGATCACCGCCCTGGACTGGGTTCACATCGCCGCACGCAAGTCAGGAGCGATCAGGCTCACCCCGATCGAGGCGGCGCCTGAGCCGCGTAACCTGCGCCGGATCAAAAACGAGGTGGCCCGCCAGTGGAAGGTGGTGCCGCTGATCGACATCCTCAAGGAGGCGGTGCTACGCACCGGCTGCCTGGCCCAGGTGAGCGCCGCGGCCGGCAGCGGGCACCTGAGTGCCGAGGTGCTGGCAGAGCGGCTGATGCTGGTGATCTACGCCTATGGCACCAACTGCGGCATCGCTCAGGTGGTCTCCGGCGGCCACCCCCACACCGAGGAGGAGTTGCGGTATGTGCGCCGCCGTTACCTGGTCCCGGAGGTGGCGCGTACCATCGCGGTCGCGATCGCCAACGCGACCTTCGCCGCCCGCGAGACCGGTCTGTGGGGCCAGAGCACGACCGCGGTGGCCTCCGATTCCACCCACTTCCGGGCGTGGGATCAAAACCTGTTCACCGAGTGGCATTCGCGTTATGGAACTGGAGTACGCACGGGTTCCTCGGGTCTGGTCCTGGCGGCGTAATCGCATCTCAGCAGGTCACTGCTCACCTCGGCTTCCGATCACAATCCTACAGGATTCTGCCGCTGTTGCCAGGATTCCAGGAGTGACTCGTGTAATCTCACGGTCCGTGGTTGATTCCAGGAGTCGTCTACTGTCCGTCGTGCCGCCTCGTCGCGGCGACGTCGAGGACGAACTGGCCCCGGATCTCGGGCTCGAGCCGGGGCTGGCGGATGCGGTCACGCTGCAGCGACGCAAGGCTGCTGAGCTCAGCGACGGCGATGAGGAGAGCTTCTTCCTGGACACCCTGGCCGAGTACCAGTGGGCCCGGGACGCCGCCGGGCTGGCCGCGACCACACTGGATCGGCTGACCAAGCCTGTGCTGGAGATCTGCGAGCACTACGGGCTGGCGCCGTGGCGGTTGACCCCACGGCAGGTCGACAAGTACTTCGCCGTCGTCGGCAAGCGCGGCCGCAGCACGGTCCGGCAGAAGATGAATCTGATCGACAGTTACTTCGCCTTCCTCGAGCAGCGGTACGCGGGCGAGATCGCGCGCCGCTACGGGGTCGCCGTCGAGTCGCCGATCGATCCGTTCAACCGGCCCCGTCATCGCGGGGACTTCGGGCTGCGGGTGCCACCGTCGCAGCGAGCGACGCGAGAGTTCTTCGCTCGCTGGCGGGACTCGTTGGACCAAGCCCGCAAGCCCTTGATCGCCCGCCGTGACTACGTGATGGGCAAGCTCACCTACATCTCCGGCGTCCGGGCCGCTGAGCTGTGCGGAGTACAGATCGGCGACCTGCACTGGGAGTCCGGCCAGTGGGGCCGCTTCCTGGTCAGCGGCAAGGGCGCTCGCGGATCGGGCCCGCGGCCACGCGAGGCCTACATGTTCGAAGAAGGCCGGGCGCTGCTGTGGTGGTGGATCGAGGACGTCCGCGGCTGCTTCGCCGACGATCCCGACGATCCGAACGCGCCGCTGTTTCCGTCCGAGCGGATCCCCACGGCGGTATCGGCATTGAACGTGCCAACGCCGGGCATCGCGGTGACGCCGTCAACGTTCCGCCGCGCCTTGAAGATCGCCGGGCAGCGGTTTCTGACCGGGCCGGTGCAGCATCTGCATCCCCACCTGCTCCGTCATGCTGCGGCGACCCACAACTACGAACGCGGAATGTCGCTATGGGAAGTGCAGAAGATGCTCGGTCATGATCGGCCGACAACCACAGTTTCGTACCTGGCCACCGCCCACGCCGATCCGGAAAAGGCCAGCCTGGCCGCCGCCGGGCGAGCAGTGCAGCGACTTGAGATGGACAAGGGGAACCTACGGTGAAGTGGAATCTGCGCTGGGCTGCGGCCAAGCGCGACATCTGGCGGCCCAGCGACCTGCTACCGGTGTTCGAGGCAGTTGGGTTCACTCCGTCGCTGAGCAAGGTCGCGGCGCTGTGGAGCGGCAAGCCGATCTCCGTCCGGCTCGACGACCTGGACAAGATCTGCGCCGCCCTGGACTGCACCGTCGCCGACCTACTGGAGGCAGAGCCCGTCGCCGTCGCCGATGGCAATCGCGACCAGGCCAAACGAGCGGTCGGCGACGGCGGAGCACCCAGCGGGCCCGTGCGGCCCACTCCGCGCCGGAGCGGGCAGCGGCGCTCGCTGCCACCGAACTGACGATGCCGCCTCACTGGCCGTTCGGGCAGTGCCGGGTCTGCCTTGGGTGGGGTGAGAAATCGCAGTACGCCGACTGCCGAGCTTGCTCCTCCTGGCGACACCTGCATCCGGACCGGACAGCGTGCCGACGATGCGGGCACGACAGCCACATCAACACCGACGGGCTCTGCCGGTTTGTGTCTGCTGACCATCCGCCTCGACGATCCGGAATGGATTCTCACCCAGGTCGGCGGGCGGCCGTCACAGCTGATGCTCATCCTGCCCGGAGATCGGCTGCCCCGGTCGCAGCCGCTGGACAAGCCTCACCGAGGCAAGGCACCCGATCACAGCCGGCCACGCTCGTGGCTGGACCAGCTGCGTATCGCTTCCGCCGAACCCGTCGACGACCCACGGGTCTGCCCTCCGACCATCCGCGGTCAGCTCCTGCTGTTTCGCCCGCGTCGTCAGCTCACCGATGCTCACGCCCGCCGCATCAAGCACCGGGACTTCGCCGACTTCGACCGCCTGGCCGAGATGGCGGCCGCGCTCACTGCCGAACGAGGCTTGAGCAAGGCATGGTGGCGGACCACCTGTCTCATGCTCCGCCTGGTCCTCGCCGTCCGCGAGGCCGACGGTGACGACCTGATCCCCGAGGAGACTCTCGACGACCTGCCCATCTTCCGCAACGCCGTCGCCGATGTCCTTCGCCACACCGACTTGACCGGAGCCGGGATGCTCCGTCCGCGGCGTCGTCCCCGGCCGATCGTGCTGCACAAGCCGCAGCGCAGCTGCCGGTACTGCGACTGCTGGGGCTTTCGAAGAACCTGCGAGGGTTGCAATAGCTGGAAGAACCAGAACCATCCGATCGGGAACTGCCTCCGCTGCCGCCGCGTGGATATCCCGCTGGCCGACGGGCTCTGCCGAGCCTGCTGCCTGCACATCGATGAGCACGGCCCGCAGGCACGAACGGAGTCTTGGACCCAGCTATGGCTGGGCGGCGACCTCGCCCCTCGCCTGGCGTTGCGGACCGGCACGCTCGGCTATGTCGCCCCCCAGCACAAGGCCCGTGTCAGGGTCGCCGCGCGACGTCCGCCCGCGCCACCGATCTCACCCCACCTGGTCGACTACGCTCAGACCACGCTGTTTGAGGCGCGCCGGGACTGGAGCTGCTTCGAAAAGGGCGCCCTGGACCAGCTGCCGTCCCTCACCCCGGCCGCTGCCACCCTGCTGGAGGACTTCCGGCGGCACGTCCAAGCCCGCGGGCTGGACGAGCAGGTCCGCCGGATCGCCGCCCGCAGCCTGCGGATCCTGCTGGCCTGGATCGGCACGGATGCCCCGATCCACGAGGCTGACATCTGGGCGCTGCCCGCCGACCGGCCGGGCACCAGCGCCCGACATGTCCTGGGGTTCCTGCAGCAACGCGGGCTGATCACTCCCGATCCCGCCCGTCAGGTCGACGTCCACCAGCAGGCCATCGAGCAACGCTTACAGGAGTTCCCCACTCCCATCGCCAACGAGCTCCGTCGTTGGGTGCAGGTTCTGCGCGGCGAAGGCCGGCGCGCGCATCCCGCGATGCCGTTTGAGACGATCCGCAAATACCTCGGCTACCTGAGCCCTGTGCTGGCCCTCTGGTCCGGACAGGTCACGAGCCTGCGCGAGATCACCGTTGAGGACGTCCGCAAGGTCCTCAAGCAACGGCCAGGGCAACCGCCTCGACCTGGCCAGCGCCCTTCGAAGCCTGTTCCAGGCGCTCAAACAGGAACGGCTCGTCTTCCGCGACACCACCCGCGGGATCACGATGCCAGCCGTCGTCCGGCTTCCCGTCCCGATCCCTACCGACCGGCTCCGCGGCCTGATCGACCGCGCTGACGGGCCGATGGCCAAGCTGGTCATCGCCTTGGTCGCCATCCATGGCCTCGGCAAGGCCGAGACGGCCCGGCTGCTGCTCGGCGACCTCGATCTGTCGGCGGGGACCTTGATCGCCCGGCGGGATCCCGCCCGCCATATCGTCTACCTCGACGAGCTCACCCATACCCTCGCCGTCACCTGGATGCGTGAACGTCACCATCGCTGGCCACACACCGCCAACCCGCATCTGCTGGTCAGCCAGCAGACCGCCGTCATGGACGCCCTCCCGCCGATCTCCAGCATGGTGATGACCGATATCTTCCGGCCGCTCGGGCTCAGCCCGTCCAAGCTGCGCCAGGACCGGATCCTTGACGAGGCCCGCCACACCGCCGACCCCGTCCACCTCATGCGCGTATTCGGCATCTCCGCCAAGACCGCGATGAAGTACGTCTACACCGCGCACCCGGAACGACGGGCCACTCGATAGCCGTCTAACGCGAGGCTGACGGGTTTGACAGGAAGCGATGAGATGCTTCACAGGGCAGATATGCCTCCGATCGCCGGTCCTCCTCGGCCCGGCCCCCATGAGAAGATCGAGCTCGTCAAGTAGCACATAGATCGCTACGACCACCTCGAGGCATCGACCGCCAGCAGGGCCTCGGTTGTCCTGAACGCAAGCGCCATCTTGTCGGCCGACAACGCGGTCGTCCTTCCCAGTTGTTCAGCAGCGCGGGTGGTGAAAGGCTGGCTTCCACTCTCGGGCGAATGCGGCGGGGTAATTGTAGGATGCCGCTGAGGTGGAAGGCGATCGATGTATGCCCCGATTATGGAAGCCCGGCGGACCGCTCCCGGCAGCGGGGCCGCAACTCGAGCTGACCCAACTCCTGCGTGCACTCCACCGAGATGCCGGCCTCCCCAGTAATCCGGACATCAGCAAGGCTGCGGAGCGGCTGTGCAGCCAGAACAGGCGTTTGGTCCCCGTGGGGCGGGAGCGGGTCCGCCAGGTCCTCAACGGCGAACGGGCGAGCTGGAAGATCACTGAAATCATTGCGCTCGCCCTCGCTGACCTTGCGAAGAAGAACGAGCCCGCGCTACTCAATCGCATTCGGGAAATGTGGCTGGCGGCGCATCTGGAAGACGCTGCTCCTTTCGACATGTGCGGCGAACCATCCGATCTGGGTGTCGTTCTCGATATCGGAACTGCCGAACCGCCGAATTACGTCATCCCCGAGGCCGAGATCCGTTTCTCCCTGACCAACGAGACCCCCGCCGTCATTAAAGTCATCTCGATCGTCCTGTCTGTCATCGGCAGGGACATCCATCTCGCGACGGTCGGCACGACCGTCGCGGCACCGCTCGACGAGACCCTGCTATCGGCCCGCCTCGACGACCGTCTACAACCGGTCGAGCTGCTCGCCCAGCATCATCTGATTCCGCAAGACACCAGCGACGGCTTCTTCCTCAAACTGGCCGCGCCCGATGGTTATGTCTACGACCTGGAACTCCGTGCCCGCTGGAAGCACCTGGGCGTCCCCCGTCTCCGTCAGGTGCACGAGCGATTCACTCTGCCTTACCCCGCCGCATCGGTCGAGGGGCTGCTGCGGGTGGCCCGGCACGCCGCACGACTGCGAGGAGACGACGATGCCCCTGGATCCTGCCATCATCCGCCATGAGAAGGTCGCCGGTCAGGCTATGCGGGGCCGTTGCCCGAGCTGCCGACAGGGGTGGTTGTCCTTCGACCAGATACGTTACGCCGACATCGAGGCATGCCCGGCGTTCGGCGCGGCCGTCCGGCGAACCTATGCGAGCATCGGGCATGGGTTCCTGATGGTGACGGCTGGCCGTCCAATCGAGGACCTAATCGCCTGCGACACCTGCGGAAAGGAGGGGGAGCTCTCCTCACCCGTTATCGTCGATCTGCCTAGCCGCGGTCTGCTGATCTTCGTCACCCATGCTCCTGATGACGGTGGCGTTGAGATAGGTTTCAAGATGGTTCTGGACAGCTGCGCCGGCCTGGTCTCCGAAGCCGTCCTCGCCTCCGCCCGACACCGCCCCTACACCTTCGTGCACGGCTGGGACGGGCTGGAGGCGCTGCTAGCCGTCCTCGACGGGCAGCAGCACCACCCGACTCCACCCCCATACCGGCATGCCACCAAAGACAGCGGACCCCGGTTCGCCAGTCTGAGCGGCTACCGCGTCGGGAAGGCATTCTTCTACTACCCGAGCTTTACCGCGATTGCGGAACTGGCAAAGACGCTGCTCATCTTCTCCAGTTCCGCGCGGGAACCGGCCGAGCTGGAAACGATGCTTGATCTGCTGCGCCGCTTCACCGAACTGACCCGTGTCGACCACCCCTGGGTGCTTCGCGAGGCCGGACGGCTGGCCATCGAGGCCGGTCGGCTCGATGAGGCTGAGCAGTGGCTGGAGCGCTCGGCCCGAAGTGAGCACCAGTGGCTCGCCGTCACCCTCAGCTTCCTCGATGCGACCCCAGGGAGGAGCGGCGACACCGCCGTCACGGCTTCCAGCGACTGGCACCATACGGGGCCCGTCACTCAGCATCGGCATGCCGTCACGCGCCAATTCCCGGCCAGGCCCGACTATGGGTTGTGGCACTTCCCCGAAATGGAGCTCCACGCCCCGACGATCGAGGCCGAGGACTACTTCCACGCCGCCGGCCACCTCGTTGGCGAACTGGATCGGATCCTGCACGAGAACGGCTGGCGCATCGCTCCCCACGACCTCGTCACCGTCGCCGATCTCAAGCAGGCCACCAAGCGCCGCGTAGAGGCCCACCAGGTATCCTCCGCCAACCGGGCGTTGTTTTGGCGCAGCTTCGCACGTGCTCGATGGCGGAACCACCCCGGCCGCGACTCGGCCCTGCAGGCCATCGATGAATTGATCGCCTCCTGGCGGGCGGTTCCGCATTCGGGCCGTGTCGCGGTGCTCCGGCTCGGCTTCGACCCCAGCGTCGAGATCTACTACCTGGAGCACAGCGCCCGGCAGATCCGCACCTGGACGGCCTGGAGTACCCACTGACGCCCATTCCCAGCCCGCAGACGCCCATCACCGCCCACCGCCCTCACGGCCGCCGGGACGGGAACAGGCTAGAGGCATGACGGATAACGACCAGCCCCCGCCCCCCAAACCCGCCCGCCGCACCAGCGTCCGATCCCCTTGGATCGGCCGGACGCTCGCCCCGGCATCAGCGTTCCTCTTAGACCTGTCCGCGGCCGCAGCCGACTACCTCGACCACCCTGAGGCAGCACTGGCGGCCCGCTGTGTCGCGGCGAGCCTCCGATACAGACGGACTCGACCCCCCGCTGACGGTCCAGAGCAGCCGCGGCCTAGCGAAACGCAGTGAGCCGCGGCACTCCCAGCGAACCCGACCTGCAGAGTCACTGATGAGCGTAAGCACGTGCAGGTTCCGCTCGATCACAAGCCAGGAATCGGCGAACCCGCACGCTTCAGGATACGGCGGCCTCGCCTACCGGCACATCTCCAACACCTACGTGGCCCTGTTCAGCCACTTCATCCCCTGCGGCGTTTGGGAAGCCGTCTACAGCATCGAGGGGCTGCTGAAGAAGGCCTCGGAGATCCAGCCCGACACCATCCACGCAGATACCCAAGGCCAATCGCTGCCGGTATTCGGCCTGGCCGCGCTCCTGGGCTTCGACCTGCTGCCCCGCATCCGCAACTGGCACGACCTGATCTTCTACAGGCCCGATCCGGTCACCCGCTACCAGCACATCGACTCGCTGTTCAGCGAGGATGCGATCGACTGGCGGCTGATCGAGACGCACTGGACCGACCTGCTGCGCACCGCGATCTCCATCCGGGAGAACCGGATCTCCTCAGTCACCCTGCTGCGGCGGCTGGGGAACCACTCCCACAAGAACCGCCTCTATCGGGCCTTCCGTGAGCTCGGCCGCGCGGTGCGTACCATCACGCTCCTGCGCTACCTGTCCGATCCGGATCTACGCGAGCAGATCACGGCGATCACCAACCGCAACGAGGCCTTCCACGGCTTCGCCGACTGGCTGATGTTCGGCGGCAAGCTGATCGGCCACAACGATCCCGACTACCACGAGAAGATCATCAAGTTCAACGAGCTGCTGGCCAACTGCGTCATCTACTCCACCGCCTGCGACATCACCGACGCCGCCAACGCCATCGCCGCCGAAGGCCGCCCAGTCGACACCGATGACCTGGCCACCATCTCGCCCTACATCACCCACATCATCCGCCGGTTCGGCAACTGGATCCTCAACCTCACCCCGCCGGCCACCGATCCCACCACACGGCTCGACCTCGAATCTCGAATCTTGTTCGCGCCCTGACCAGGAGGGCGTTCATTCCTACCGGGCGCCCGGGTCTGTCGAGTCCACAGCCTTGGTGAGGATCGGTGGCGCAAGGACAGCGGCCGCCCGATCCCGGCGACCCTGACCTGGACAAGATCGACTTCGCCACGCTGGCTGAGACGGACGTAGAGGGGCATGTGCGCGACTGGACGCCCGGGTCGAGGTCAGCGATAAGACGCGAGTTGTGTACCCCATGGCATGGCAATCAGCTGAGGTGATGGCCTTATAGGAAATCGCTTGTTTCCCGCACGGCACGGACGGAGTTGACTTTGCGACATACATGCACGGCGGCTGTGCGCTCGCGCTTCCTGCACGCAATCGGGAGCCGCATAGCAGGACTTCGATGTCGGCCTTGAAGGGGAGAGGCTCATGGCTACGACCGCTCTGCAGCTACCTGTCGATATTCCCTGGAAGCGCCTCTGCGTTAGCGAGGACATGCTCGACAAGCAGGTCTGCGACCGAGAATTCCCAATGCGCTGGCGCTCCTCCCTCGCTGTCTTCTCCTACGAGCCGCCCGAGGATGTTCAGGCTTACGAGGGCATGACGGTCTCCTACCTCAAGGTGGTCTGCTCCATCACCGGCTATCAGCCCGACCCGGAAGAGGTCGGGGTCAAGGACCGGAAGATCTACACCACGTGGAGCGATCCGACCGTCATCGAGAACTACACGGACGTCGTCAACCGGTACTACGGTTGCTATGGCGCCATCGTTCAGGTGACCATCGGGCCATCGCCTGGCGATCAGAGCGACGACTACGACTGGAGTTCCTCTCCGTACTTCGCGGACTTCGAGCCGAAGAAGCGCGAACTGTACGAGCTTGTCTCAGAGACCGGCGAGATGATGTCACGCTCGCTCGAGAACGTGAACGTTCGCAAGGGTACGACCACGACCGATTCGCACGAGGTGCTCGACATTTTTGGCGGTGTCAACATTGCAGGCGAGGTCGCAGGAACGGGCGGCGGCGTCGGGGTCAGTGGCCAGTGGGGCACCAAGGACATCAGCCAATCGGAGTACACGAACCTTCGGACGACCGACCAGGCGCGCGAAATGCGCGAGACGTTCTCGCACACCACCCAGCTCACTCAGATGTATCACCAGCTCGACGGTTATCATATCGGCACGAACCGGGCTGTGTTCTTCCTGCTGCCCCGGCCAAATGTCGTGCAGACCGAGACGGGATTCGTTAACGGACCCCGCGAACTTGAGGGCATCCAGGAATTCTTCCTGGTCGTGATGCGCCCCAAAACCACCAGCCCACCCTGCGTCGAAGCCTGGCTGGAGACCTCGCACATCGCAAGCGTCCCGATATTCCATTATCAGACGGATACCCGCCCCCTGACTCTGCATGTGGAGAAGAAGGCCGAGGACACTGGTGGCAGCCTCGGCAACGATTCGAGCACCACTCACGCTGAGAACGCCGAGACCTTCAACCCGCCCGACGGCTGGGAGATTGACGTCGAACGGAGCGGTGGATACAGGATCGACTCAATAAGTGGCGATCGGATCGAAGCGGCGCGCGTCGCAAGCGTCCAACCCGACCATGTCACGGCCTACGGCAAGGTCAGTGCCTGGTTCGAGGATGGCCCCTGGGGGAGCTTGGGGAACGTCAGCCACGACGGGCTCCTCGACATGGTCATCACCGTCTACATCCGTAAAAAGAAACCTGACGTGTCCGGCTACACCAAGACGCTCTATCTCACTGGTCGCGGGGTTTGCTGCTGCGACCAGCGGGACTATGGCATAAACTCGGACTCGGTCGTCTGGGAGAAGCCGTTGCGCGAGCTGCCGGCTGATGTCCCCGTCGGACAGGCGCAGAGTATGACCGTCAAGAACGCCAATCAGCTTCGTCACATCATCGGTGACTATCTGCGGCGCAGTCTGAACGATCCGGCCCGCTACCCGGCCGGAGCCGTCGGTTTCGCTGACACCGATATCGTTGGCGGGCTGCTCAGCCAGCTCGTCCGGCGGCCCGAGCATCCCGACAACCAACCTGTCACCGCTCTGCGGAATCTGCCGGATGCTGTGCGCGAGCTACTGCGCCGTGCGGCTGGGCGGGTCTCGCGTGGCCGCGTGCTCACCATGTCGCTCGATGAGATCTCCGATCGGTTCGACCTCGATCTTGACGGCACGCTTGCTCTGCGCCGAAGCGTAGTCGGTGTCGCAGGTCCCGACCCTGAGAGGGGTCATCGATACGATCCGCCGCCCAGCATCCCGGACCTGATTGGCCGACCGCTCGCCGACGCGCGCCGTACTCTGGCTGGCCAGGGCATGTCATCCGGCGCCGTCGAGATGATCGACAGCCCTCGTCCCGAGGGCACGGTGCTGGCACAATACCCCGCCCCGGGCCTATATCGCGGCGATACGCCGAGCATCGACCTCGTGGTGTCCAGCGGGCTCAGCGTGGTCCTGCCGGAGACTGTCGGCCGGTCGCAGGGCGAAGCGGTGGAGGACCTGCGACGTGCCGGGGTCACCGAAGATCCGGTGATCATTCTGCACAGGACTACCGACGAACCGGCAGGAACGGTTCTGTCGATGATCCCCGCCGCGGGCGCCGCCATCACCCCGGGAGGCGAGATCGTACTCGTCATTGGCGCCAGCGACGAAGAGTCGGTGACCGCGCCTAGCGACTCCTGACCGCTGGTCTGCACCGGAAGGGGGACGGGATGCCCGGGCCGTACTACTATGAACAAACCGGTCCCACGCTCGACATCCTCTTCGAGGACGAACGAGTGGTGCTGGCCCCCGGAGACTACCGGTGGTTCGATGACGCGTGCACGACCGTGCGATTCATCAACGCGGTCACCGCCGCGAACAGGACGGTGCGCGACGCGCTTCCCCAAGGTCTGGAGGCGTTGCAGCAGGAGTGCACCGCATCCGGTGGCGGGCCGGACGGTGCATCACCAGTCCTGGACGCTCCAGTGGAACCGCCGCCGATCACCGACCCTGGTTCAACTGACGGCGGTGCACCCGCATCCGGCGAGCCGGAGACCCCGCAGTCGCTCGGCGTCCCTGACCCGCAGCCCGCAGGCACAACCACGAGCACACCGCGTGATCCGGGGGGCTCCGACGGACGGCTGCTAGCGCAGCAGTACTTCTCGCCGCTCGACCCGCTCACCGCCTACGACGTGGCGCAACTCCTGCTGGACGGCGGTATCGCCCCAGGTGACCTGGAGGAAGCGCTGCAGCACGTCGTCCGGAATGAGGCGCCAGAGGGTGCGATGCATCCCGACTTCGGGATCGGCAACACCCAGAACCAGATTCAGGTAAGAGACCCCGTCGAGCTGTTCTCGGGGGAGTTTGTGGTGACGGTCGCCGACGTCGAGATCGCTTCGCGCGGCTTCCCGCTGCGCCTGGTCCGCCACTATCGGAGTGGGCCAGTGTGGTTCGGACCGTGGGGTTACAACTGGGACCACAACTACAACGTGTACCTGCGTGAGCTCACTGACGGACGGGTGGCCGTATGGACGGGCGAACTGCGTGAAGATGTTCACACCGCGATACCGGCTGGCGGTTTCGACGCCCCCGTAGGCGGGCGTGAGCTGCTGGAATTCCAGCCCGCCGCCGGTCCATTGCCCAACCATTACGTGCTGACCGACCTCAATGGCATGCGCCGGATCTTCCATACACCCGCGGGCTACCCGCACTCCGACCGGATCCCGCTTGTGCGCGTCGAGGACCGCAGCGGCAACACGCACGAGCTTACCTACGATCCTCAGGGCAGGCCAGACAGCGTCACCGACCACGCCGGACGCTCGATCCTCTTCGGCTACGGCGACTGCGGCAGGCTCGAACGAGTCCGCGACCATTCGGGCCGTGTCTGGGAGTACGTCCACGACGATGAAGCCGAGCATCTGGTCGCCGTCATCACCCCGCCCACACCCTCGTTCCCCGACGGCGTCACGACGCGATATGAGTACGACGACAGGTTCAGCGAATCACCAGGCCTACGGCACAATCTCACGAAGGTCATCGACCCCGATGGCCGAGAGGTCGTCGAGAACATCTACGGTCAAGATCCAAGCTCCGACGACTTCGCGCGCGTGGTACGGCAGGAGGTCGGCGGATTCAACACGCTCTACACAACCACCCGGCTGCAGTTCGTCCCGCGCACACCGGACGCCATCAACATTCCGGCCTGGCGAGTCGAAGTCGACGATCCCGACAACCTGTTCGTCTACACCTTCAACTACCGGGGCGACCTTCTCGACCAGCGAGTGCGGCTGGTGCTCGATGGCAGCCTGCGGTTGGTGGCGCGCACCTACCGATACGACGAGGCCGGTAACCTGACCGAACGCTATGAGCCGAACGGGTTTGGCTGCCTCATGCGGTACGACGCAACAGCGGCGGATCCGCGCGCCCGCGGCAACTTGTTGCGCCTTGAGCTGGTAGCGCCAGCCACGGCTCCGAGCCCTTCACGTGTGGTCAGCCGCTACACCTACGAGCCGTTCTTCCACCGGCTCAAGACCCACCACGACGAGCTGGGAAATCTGACCACCTGGATCTTCGACTACGAGGAGCTCACCGGCACGGTGGGGGATATCGTCCGGATCGAATATCCGGATGCCACCCTGCCGTCTGGTGCCCTCCAGCGGCGGCACGAACTGCTCGCCTACAACGCCTTCGGGCAACTCATCCAGTACACGAGCGGCGCAGGTCACATCGACCAGTACGACTACAGCGCTGTGGGCGGCGACGTCGGCTACCTGCGCCAGATCACGCGCGATGCAGGGGGAGCCGCCCAGACACAGTCGTTTGAGTACAACGCCTGGGGCGTCCCCGTGGCCTTCATCGACGGGCTGGGCAATCGCACCGAACACGACGTCGACGAGCTTGGCTACCTGACAGCCGTACGCCGACCACTGATCGGGGGCGATCCTGCGGAAACCCGCTACCGCTACCTGCCGAGCGGGCGGGTCCGCCGCCAAGAGCAACCTCGAGGAGAGTTCACCGACGAAGTCCTCGCCGACCCGTATATCGTCCACGACTTTGAGTACGACGAGTTCGGCACGCTGCATATCGCCCGCTACGGCGCCAACACCGCGCAGCCGCTGGAGTATCGCTACCAACGGGACCCATCCGGCACCCTCCATGCCATCGTCGACCCTCTCGGCCGACGCACGATTCTGGCGTATGACGAACGACGGCTCCTCCTCAGCCAGACTGAAGCGTTCGGCCTGCCCGAACAGGCCACCACCCGCTATCTGTACGACGCCAACGGCAACCAGTCCGCTGTGATCGACCCAGCCGGCCATCGGGTGGACTTCGCCTATGATGCCTGGGACCGCTTGCGCGAGGTGAGGCTGCACGGCCATCCCGACGCCGAGCGCACCCGCATCCGACTCTCACTCAACGCATTCGATCGGCTCGAACGACTCCGGATCGACGGCCTCACCGCACCGGGCATCATCGGCCCCCTCTTCGAGGCGACCACGACCTACGACGAGCGTGGCCGCCCGGTCCGCCGCCTAATCGTCGGCAGATCCGTCGATCTCATCTACGACCAGGACGAACGTGTGGTGCAGCAGATCGACCAGCGCGGCGGGATCACCCGGTTCGTTTATGACGGTATCGGCCGGGTCGTACAGGCCACCGACGCCCTCGGCAATATGGAGCACCACACCTACGACGCCGCCGGCAACCTCAGGCGGCACGAGCGGATGGATGTGCTGCCCGGCGGGGGCGCCGAAAGCTTCGTCACGACGGTGGACTACGACGTCCGCAACCGGCCCACGACAGTCACCGATCCGCTCGGCCGGGTGAGCAGCCAAGCATTCGACGCACGTGACCTGCCGGTGTCGGACACCGACCCGCTGGGCCGCGTCACCTGGCGCACCTTCGGTCTGCGCGCCGAGGTGGTCACGGTCGGTCGCGATCTCACCCTCGCGATCGCTGCGACGCACACGATGACCTGGGACGCCGGTGGCCGGATGACTGCCTACCGCGACCCCGAGGGTGCCACCACGATCTACGATTTCGACGCCCGCGACCGGAACACCGCCGTCCACTACCCCGATGGGGGCACCCATCTGTTCACCTACGACGCCCGGATCCAGCCTGCCACGGAGACCAGCCCCGGCGGCACGCGCCGCTCCTACACCTACCGCGCAGATGGTGCCCTGAGCCGGATCGACTTCACTGCAGGGCCCGGCGTCGCGCCGACACCCGCCATCGAGGTGTTCAGCGACGGGCTCCGCCGCGCCGTACGGCTGAGCCAGGGAGCCGAGGCGGTCGAGCGCACCTACGACCTGCTCCGGCTGGTGTCGGAGACGACCTCCGGTGGCACGGCGTCGATCGGCTACGACGACAGCACCGGAACCGCTCGCCTGACCTACCCGGACCTGCGGGTCGACGAGTACCAGCTTGACCTTCTCGGGCGGCTGGAATCCGTACGGCTATCCGCCCCAGGTGGGGCGGGACTGACCGGGAGGCTCGCGGCCGGAGCCGTCCTCACGCGCTGTCGCTATCGCGGCCCAGACCGACTAGCGGAGCGGACGCACTGGAACGGGTGGACGTCGGAGCTGAGCTATGACGGCGCCGCCCGACTCACTGGCCTCGCCTATCTCGACCAGGCAGGCGTGCCTCAGCAGGAGTTGCACCAGGTGCACGATGGTGCCGGCCGCCGCCGACTGCTGTGGGCGCAGCATCCACCGCAGGAGCCCGCTTCCTACGCCTACGACGACCTCGACAGACTGGTGGAGGTACGTGAAGGGCTCCCGCTCGCCGACCCCGGTACCCACCTCGACCTGACCGCGGCCAACGCCCAGATCGCGGTAGCGGCAGGGCTCGCGCCGCGGCGGACCCAGGCTTTCAAACTCAACCTCGCCGATGCCCGGACCCGAGAAAGCACGGACTCCGGCACTGGACCCCTTGTCCGCGATTTCACGCTCACCCCGACATACGCCGTAGTGAACGTGTCCGAAGGGCCGGGCGTGGTGCCCTACACCTACGACAACGATGGGCGGCTCGTAGCCGACGGGCAATACACCTACACCTACGACGCGTTGGGGCGTCTGATCGAGGCTCGCGCCGCCGCCGCGGTAGTCCTACACCAGGAGTTCGACCCACTTGGACGGGTAGTGCGGCGCACAGAGAACAACACCACGATCACCCGCGTGCATCTTGGACACCGACTAATCGAAGAACAGAACACCGGTAGCGGCGGCCCCACCCGCCAGTACGTTAATGGGCCCGGCTCCGACGAGATCATCATGATCAGCACGGGAAGGAACCTGCTCCCTCTCCACGACCCTCTCCAGTCCGTGCTCGGCTACGCCGACGACGTCGGCACCGTCCTGGAGCGATACCGATTCGACGTGTTCGGCGAAGCTTCGGTCTTCGCGAGCGACGGGATCACGCCACTCACCGCGACCACCGTCGGGCCGGTCGTGTACGCCGGACTCCCGCTGCTCGCGATGGAGCGCTACGACGCTCGCACCCGAATGTACGACGCGACGACAGGGAGATTCCTGCAGCCAGACCCGTCCGGCTACGTGGACAGCGCCGACCGGTATGGCTACACCCACCATGACCCGCTCAACTACATTGACCCTGACGGTGACATCGCAGTGCTCATCGGATTGGCGATCGCAGCTGGGCTCGGCCTCCTCGCGGGGCTCGGCACGAACACGATACGCCAGCAAATACGGAGGATGGAACAGCCCGACGCCGAGTTCGACGTGGGTGAGTTGCTGTGGTCGGGTGTCACCGGCGCGGTCCTCGGACCGGTACTCGTCGTCGCGCCCGAGTTGGCAATCCCGCTCGCCGGATTGGGGGTGGTCAGCGCCGCTGAGGAGTATGAGCAGGGCAACCGGGCAACCGCAGCTTTCGACCTCGTCTTGTCGGTCGTGCCGTTCTTCTCGAAGCACGTCAGGTCTGCAGCCTTCGGCAAGGGGACGATCTTCTCACCCACTCGAGGGCTGGGCCCAGTCGATCCGCTCAGTACCCGCTGGGGACGTATCGCGACCATGGGCCGCGAGTTCCTCAACCCCACTGAAGGCGTCACCCGCGTCACTCACGTGACGACGAGGGCTCGTCTAGCCAGTATCGAGAGCAGGAATACCATCAACGCCACACCCGCCCCGACCAGCCTAAAGGTAGCCGTGGAAGGAAGTAGAACGGGTACCTGGGTCCTGCCGTGGCGGGCATCCCAGCTTCGAACGTGGAGTCGCCTGATGGCCGGCCGACGTCCGCTCGAGAAGTATGATCCCTATGTCGAGTTCGACGTTCGGCCAGGTGAGCTCCTTCGACCAGGCGCCGGCGTCAAGTGGCTGTTCCAGCGATACCAGCGCCAACTGCCAGGACCCGTCGATCTCGCGGGGAGGAACCCCACCTTCGGACGGCTCAGCAACCAGCCACCGACTCCGATGCTCGCCGACCTTACGCCGTTCATGCACCTGACCATTCCGACCGACCCGTTCGCCAGCAGCCAGCAGGGGTCCGAGTCCACGGGCCCCGGCCAGCCCCAACGCGGAAAATGATTGCCTTCCGCGCCCAACGTTGGTGTCGCTTTGGCTCTGCCCCCGGGGTCATGATCAAAGCCGCCCAGGATGCGAAGATCCGGCTCGAGGACATGTTCCTGGTCCCCACGGGAGACCGACGATCTGCTGGAGGAGTGGCAACGTCTATGACAACCCCGAGGCGGACCTCGTCGTCGTTGCCCTCCCGCCACGTGGGAGGCGCTGTCAGGCGCGAAAGCGCCAGCGCGCCGGCCACTTCGAGCACCGTACGCCGCCCGCCAACTGTTTCCTGCTCTCCCAATGCCCAAGGCCGCGTAGTTAGGCCGTGAGCGTCATTGTCGATTTGGTCGTTTCTGCAGGTCGTGGACTGTTTCGTGGGAACTGTTCCGATGGGAGGGCGTAGGCGGCGGGGGCGATCTTGTGGATCACGCCTTTGCCGGCCCACTGCGACAGTTGCACGCAGAAGCTGTTGAGGTTGGCGATCCCCAACGCGTGAGCAAGTTCGCGACCACGCTAGATCCGGCACGGATCGGCCCGCAGGAGCGCCAGGACATGTTCCTTGCGGTCAAGGTGTGGCCGCACCTCCTCTGGTGGTTCCTGTTCCTGTTCCTGGTGTTCGTGTTCGTGTTCGGCTGGGTGAGGTGGCTCGGGAGTGGGCCGGGGTGGCGGGACGGTCTGTCCCTCGTGGACGACGATCGCCAGGCTGGTGATGTTCTGGCTGGTCAGTGGGCGGTCGTCGTCGCAGGGCCGGGCGTGGTAGCGGGAGATGGGAGATTTGACCTTGCGGATGCTGACCCGGTGGCGGCGGGCCGGTAGCAGATCGCCCAGGATCGCCCGGCCGATCACTGCGACCGGGCCGTCGGCTGGCTCCCAAAGAACATTTGAGGCGAGGATGACCTGGTCACGGGCGCCCTGGACGGCGGTGGTGAAGCAGGCCCGGTCCGGGTCGGTGCCCGGCCGCGAGGCGGCGGCCTCTACCATGGCCATCCGCAGCGCCTGATAGAGGGTCAGCAGCGCCCAGAGCTCCTGTTCCACGCCGAACCGGTCGCCCGAGCGCAGGACCCGGCCGCCCAGCAGGGTATGGCGCAGCGCGAAGTACGCCGATTCGATCTCCCAGCGCTCGTGATAGAGAGCGATCAGCGCGGGCGCCGGGTCGGCGACCGGGCCCAGCAGCGTGGTGGCCAGCCGATACCGGCCCGCGATGCGGCTGCCGTCGGCGCAGGTCACTGTGAGGCCGGCGTCGATGATCCGCACCTTCACCGCTCCGATCACCGACAGGAACGAGCCGTCGGGCAGGCGGGTCAGGACCGGGGGGCGGCGGCTGGCCTTGATCCGGACCAGGAACTGCGCACCGCTGGCGGCGACCGCGGTCAGGAAGTCGGTGCCGCCGAACGCGCGGTCGGCCAGCAGCATCTGGTCCGGCAACAGGTGCATCAGGCGGGCGGCGTAGCTGGTCTCACCGCAGGTGGCCGGGCCGAAGACCGCACCCAGCAGGCCCCGGGTCCGGTCTCGACCAGCGTCATCACCAGCACGGTGGGATATCCGGCCCAGGCCAGCCGATACTTGATCTTCCCCAGCCAGGACCGGTTGCGCGCCGAGTCGGGCACCTTCACAAAGGAGCAGCCGTCGAAGGCGACCGTGCGCCAGCACCGGATACCGCACCCCGGGCAGGCCCGGGCAGGCCCGGGGTGGCCAGCGGCCCGGCCACTACCTCGAATAACGCCTTGATCGGCGCGGCTCCCAAGCGGCGACGCACCTCCCGCAGCCCCTTCTCCGAGGGGTGTCGCACGCCCAGCCCCTGCAATCCGCCGGTCAGTTTGTCCCAGACCCGCCGGTAGCCCAGCTCCGGGAACAGGCCCAGCGCGAGCAGGAAGTAGACCCCGACCCGGGAGGGCAGATTCCGTAGCCGCCGCTGGGTCGTACCGGTCTCGGCCAAGACGGCGTCGACCAGGTCGAAGGGCAGGTGCTGGGTGAGTTCGCCCAGGTGGCCGGGCGGGTAGACGCCCTGGGCAACCGTGATGGCACGGGTGAAGGTGATCGTGGCAGAATCAGCGGGCAACGGGACCTCGGGACTCGGGTGGATCTTGGTCGATCACCTGGTGTATCAGAGGTCCCGTTCCTGTTTTCCCCTGGCCCCGCCGTACTCACCGACCGCTTGCCGTACACCCGAGACCCTTAAGACGGCGACTCATTTGGTGAGTCGGCGGTAGCAGATGAGGGCTGCGGCGATGGCGACGAAGGAGGCGAAGTGGTCGGCCCGGCGTTCGTAGCGGCGGTGTAAGCGTCGGCAGCCGGCCAGCCAGGAGACGGTGTTGGGTCGAGCCCGGGCGCGGTGCCTGGATTGCTCCAGGTCCGTTTCCGGTTCGACGGGGTGTGTTCATCGAAGGGGGTGAAGTCCCGGTGGATGTCGTTGAACAGCAGTAGCTGCTTCCAGCGGGTGGGCCCCGCGAACAGCCTCCTCGTATTAGCCGTGTTCGTCACGACATGGATGCCTTCGTCGTGAACATCTGCCCTGGCCGCGACTGCCGGGTTAACGTCGTTGCCATGCAATGGTGGCAGGCGGGCCTATGGGGCCTGGCCGGTGGCGGTGCCTCTGGGCTGGTGTCGTTGATGACCGCGATCGTGAACGCGGGCTACCGCTGGCCCTGGCGCAAGAAGGGCTCGGGCGACTTCCGCCCCCGGCTGTTCGTCCTCGCCTGTGGGATGTTGCTGGGTGCACTGGTCGCCGCTGCGGCCTCGGCCCAGATAAGCGGGCCCTGGCCGGCGTTCATCTTCGGCGTCGGAGCGACCGCCACCATCCGCGGCGTGCTGTCGGGCGTCGAAATCGTCCCCCCAACCTCCGAAGCCACAGCCACGCCCGCGCGGCCCCGCCTGCCTCAGCCTCGCAGGCGTAACCTTCGGGAGGAAGAGGAGGCCCGGTGAAGATCCGTCCCGGCACTGTGCTGGCCCGAGTGGTCAACGCCGCCCGGCCAACCCGGCCCTGGCTGCGCATTCACCCATCCTCGCCCTGGTGGGCCCGGGTTCTGATCACCGCTGGCGCCCGCCAGGCCGATATCGAGTTGGATGATGCCCCCGCCCCGCCGCTGGAAGAAGTCCGTGTCCGTCCCCGCTCTGCGGCCGTAAGCAATCTTGATCCTTACGAAGATCAAGATTCCCCGCCGACCCTCTCCCAGTTGCTCGCCCCGCTGGAGTCGCTGACGGGGCTGCGTGCGGCAAAAGAGTCCGTTCGCTCGTTGGTGTGGCGGCTGGAGCTCGCCCGGCGGCGCGACCAGGGCGACCTCCTCATCCCACACGCGGTCTTCCTCGGCCCGCCCGGAACAGGCAAGACCATCGTCGCGCGCGAGGTCGGCCGGATCCTACGTGACCTCGGCCTGCTAAGCCGCGGCCATGTCGTCGAGGTGACGCGGGAGAACCTCGTGTCTGGCTATGTCGGACAGTCCGCGATTGCGACATTGAGAATGATCGAAGAAGCCGAGGGCGGGGTGTTGTTCATCGACGAGCCCTACAGCCTTACCCGTGGCGGCGGAACCGACTCCGACCACGAAGCGATCGATACGCTCGTCCAGGAGATGGACAATCGCCGCGGCCGAATGCTCGTCATCCTGGCAGGCTATCCAGACGAGATGCAGCAGATGATGACACTGAACCCAGGCCTCGCGTCCCGGATCCATCTGCGGATCTCTTTCCCTGTTTATAGTCTCGACGAGCTGCATGGGATCTTCACCGAGTTTGCGTCCGAGCGCGGCCTCACGCTCGGCCCCGGCGTCGCCGACCGGGTGCGAGATTGGTTCGACAGCCGGATCAATGGCCCCTACTTCAGCAACGCCCGCGCCGCCCGCGACCTGCTCGAAAGTATCGAGACTCGAATAGCCGAACGCGTCATGGCCGACGAGCACGCCGATCCCCATCTGATCCTCGCGGAAGATATCCCGGACGACGCTCCCAGCACCCGCCACACCACGTTGAATCCGGTGTGATCCAACATCCGCTGCGGGCGGTCGGCAATCGCGGCTACTCGGTCGCAAGAGTTTTACTGACACTCTTGATAGAGACAGCCTGCGGTCGAAAGAGCTGGCTGGCCACTACCAGCGGCTGTCAGTACTCGAGAGCGCTGTTGAGGTCGGCGAGCTCTTTGCGGAGAGCCGGAAGTCTTGTGCGGTGGTGTCGAGTGACTCGTGACCCATGAGTTCTTTTGATCTGGGCGGGGTCGGCACCTTCTTGCCGAAGCCGGGGACGTAGGTGTGGCGCAGGGCGTGGCGGCGAATACCGTCCCGGCCAGTCGCGGCACCCACCGCGAGAACGACGTCGGTGATGCCGTCGACGGTGAGCAGGCCGCGCTTGCCGACCCACAATCCATCCTCACCTGCGGCGGCGGCCAGGCCAGGTTTAGCCTCCAGGAGTTCGGTGCGCTCCAGCAGCCAGGACGAGACGCGTTCGCGCGCTGGGGCCGACAGTCCCGCCACCGCCCGCACCAGCACGAAGCCGGCCAGCACGTCGGTCTCCAACGCTTCCAGATCCTCCGCAGTAGCCAGGGCACGGGCCACTCGCAGATCCTTCACCACCGCCAGCGCCAACTCCGGGCACCTCGCCTTCACCCTCACAGCAAGACGAGCGACCAGGACGATATGTCTTCAGAATCCCTGAAGTCTCATCAACTCCTGAACAAGCCGGAGCACCAGCGCATAAGCCAAGGTCCTGCGGTTAGAACGGCCGAAGAGGCCCCAAGGAACTCAAGGGATATTTCTTACTTCGGCGCGGTCGGAACCGTCGACCAAGCTGGCGAAGCCGTCGCGGTGCAGCCCGGGTGAGGACCGGAGACCGGGGCTGCGCCGGACTGCGCCCGATTACACCGGGTGGCTTATCGCGGATCGTCCCGCTCGGCTCGGCGCGCGGCCTCGGAGGTGAGGATCTGCTTCATGCTCGGGATGTCCGCAGGCCTGGAGATCTGTGTCAGGCCGATAGCGAAGATCACCAGCGCCCCAAGGGACAGGAACACCGTGAGCGCGACATCGATGATGGCGATGGGGAAGACGTCGACGGTGAGAGCCCTGGCCACCGCGCCTAGTGCGAAGCCCACCGAGCAGGCCATCAGCACTACTCCCCTGACTGTCGTGAACCAGGGACGGTTGAAGTAGGCGACGACGACTTGGACAAGCCCGCTGGTCATGATGATGACGCCGCCGATCATGGACCAGATCGTCTGATCCTGCCACAGCAGAGGGTCCGCCCCCCAGATCATCCCTCCCAGGGCGGTAGCCATCAGTCCCTCGCTTGTGCGCCAGCGCACTTCGAGGCCGATGGACTTGTTGTGCCTGCGCAGGCCAGCCATCGCCCCGATGGTCACAAACCCCAGTGCGGTCAGCAGCTTGAACAGCTTGCCCGGCCGGTCGTTGATGTAGGCGGCGACGACTTCGCCGCGCTCGGCGGCGCGAGGAGTGTCGCCGTACTGCAGGCGGGCGGCCAGGGCCACGACCCGGACGGCGAGCCGGGGACAAACGTCGCTCATTTCGTTCACGGCCAGCCCCAATAGGACGCCGACGATGATGTCCGAGGTGTTCACCAGTCGCTCCTCGGGGTGCTCGGGATGCCCAAACCCAGCCAGCGGGCGAAGGCCGTGCCGAGCCTGGCCTGGCCCGGTTGAATCTGTACGGGAGCGGGACGCCGCTGGGCCAGCAGCGCGCGTGCTGCCACCACGCCGGTAGGGGTGAGCACGTACAGCTTGCGGCGTGGCTTGTTGGGCTGGGGATTGTCCTCCCACCGGCCGCTGACCCACCCGGCGTCCTCGAGGCGGTCGATCACGCCGTAAATGGTGGGACCGGAACGCTTGGTCGTCTTCGCGATGATCCAGCCGTGCAGTTCGGCCTGATCGGTGAATGCTTGGAGCAGCAACTCCAAGACGTCGAGCAGCGGGCCCGTGACCCGCTCTGGAACAGCCATGACGCTTATCTTACCTAAGAAGGTTAGGTGGCGCCAATGGTCGGCTGGCCCTGGCGGGCCCGGTTCTCGCCGACCCGATCGCCCGCGGGCGTACCGCCTAGCCGCGCTGGCTCGCCCCGATCGCCAACCTGGTCTCGCTGCTGGCCATCAGTACGGTGATTGACATGCTCGTGCCCGAGCCGCTCGCGATCTGAAGAGCGGCCCGCCGTCCTTGACCTCAGTCTGCTCGTCGTTTATCTGACCTCGGACCTCCACCGTGCTGTTGCGGGGGATTAGGAGGCCAGCCCGCCGAGCACGGCCACGGCCCCGACGCCTGCGCGGTGGACCTGGGGATACGGGGGCGGGCACTGATGGTCTGCGGCCTGACTCCCGTGTCCGGCGGTGCACCCTCACCCTGTCTCCGGCACACCTTGGGCACCACCTCGCTCAGATGCCCGGCTCGACACCACCTGAGCTGACCTCAAAGATGCCGTCAGTAGCCTCTCGCCGACCCGTAGGACACCGCTGACCTGGGCACACTGAATCGCGTGTACCTGGTTGCACGAGTCTTACCGACACCCCAGTTCAGGTCCGGAGCCGACACCTCGTCCAGCCGCCGCAGATGCTCGGGGGTGAGGGTCACCTCCAGGGCGGCGAGGTTCTTCTCCAGGTGGTCCACGCGCCGGGCGCCGAGGATGGGCACGACGGTGCCCTGCCGGGCGCGCAGCCAGGCCAGCGACACGGCCGCCGAGGTGGTGCCGAGTTCGCCGGCGACCGCGTCGACGGCGTCGATGACCGTGAACTCCTCCTCGCTGGGGCCGCCGACGAAGGCCGTGCGCGCGGAGTCGGTGACCTGCGCGCCGCGCCGGTACTTGCCGGACAGGAAGCCGTTCTTCAGCGGGCTCCACGGGACCAGCGCCATGCCCTGGTCGAGCGCGAGCGGCGCGACCTCGCCTTCGACGGTGCGGGCCAGCAGCGAGTACTCGACCTGCAGCGCGATCAGCGGGGTCCAGCCCTTCAGCAGCGCCGTCGTCTGGGCCTGGGCGGTGAACCAGGCGGGGGTGTTGGAGAAGCCGATGTAGCGGATCTTGCCCGCCCGGACCAGGTCGTCCAGGGTGCGCAGCGTCTCCTCGATCGGGGTGTTCCGGTCCCAATTGTGCAACCAGTACAGGTCGAGGTGGTCGGTGCGCATGCGGCGCAGGGTCTCGTCGAGCTGGGCGATGATCGAGCCGCGGCCCGCGCCGCCTGCGTTGGGGTCGCCGGGGAAGAGGTTGGTGAAGAACTTCGACGCCAGCACCACGTGCTCGCGCCGTCCGGGGTTGGCGGCGAAGAAGTCGCCGAGGATCTTCTCCGAGTGGCCGTTGGTGTAGAAGTTCGCGGTGTCGATGAAGTTCCCGCCCTGGTCGAGGTAGGTCGCCAGGATCTTCTCCGACTCCTCGACGCCGCACCCGGCGCCGCCGGGGTCCTCGCCGAAGGTCATCGCGCCGAGGGCGAACGGGCTGACCCGCAGCCCCGACCGGCCGAGTGTGACGTAGTGATCGAGTGGCATCGACGTGCTCCCATGCGTGTCGGAACGGTCTTGTCTGGTTGCTTCAATCGAAGCGCCGGCCGTGTGGTCCGCGGTAGACCGATCCGCGCCACCTCTTGCCTGATCCTGCACACATCGCCGCGATCGGCTTGTCCTGCGGCATCGCCGGATGCTTTCGTGAAGTGTGCGCACCACCACCGCTCTGCTGGACGAGATCCGCGGCCTGGTCGCGGCCCATGCCCGGCCGGACCTGCGGACGCCGATCGACGGGCTGCTGCTGTCCAGGGTGGAGACGGCGGCGCCGGACCACTCGCTGACCGAACCGCTGCTGGTGGTCATGGCCCAGGGCGGCAAACGCCTCCTGCTCGGCGACCAGGTGTTCGAGTACCGGGCCGGAGAGTGCCTGGTCGTCACCGCCGACCTGCCCGTCACCGGCCACTTCTTCGACGTCAGCCCCCAGACGCCGTCGCTCGGCATCGGGCTGACGCTGCGCCCGGCCGCCATCGCCCCGCTCCTGCTGGAGGCCCCCGTCGGACGATGGTCGCGCGGCACGGCCGCCCCGCCCGCGATCGCCACCGGCCAGGCCGGCCTCGAACTGCTGGACGCCGTGGCCCGCATGCTGCGGCTGCTCGACCACCTCGCCGACGCGCCGGTGCTGGCCCCGCTGATCGAGCGGGAGATCCTCTGGCGCCTGCTCACCGGCCCGTACGCCGGAATGGTCCGTCAGATCGGCCTGGCCGACAGCGGCCTGTCCCATGTCAGCCGGGCGATCCAGTGGATCCGCGACAACTACCCCGAAGCCATGCGGATCTCCGACCTCGCCCGGCTGGCCGGGATGAGCACGTCCGCGTTCCACCGGCACTTCCGCGCCGTCACCGCCATGAGCCCCCTGCAGTTCCAGAAGCGCATCCGCCTCCAGGAGGCCCGCTCGCTGCTGGTCGGCCGCCCGGGTGACGTCGCCGGCGTCGGCCACCTCGTCGGCTACGACAGCCCCACGCAGTTCAACCGCGAATACCGCCGCCTGTTCGGCGCCCCGCCCGGCCAGGACGCCGCGCGCCTGCGCGCGCACACCGCGCCGCACGACGTCCGGCACCTGCCCTGAGCCCGATTCCGGACCGCGCGGCGCGGGGCGCGCCGCAACACACTGGGACCAGGTGGCACCGAGAGTGCCGCATACCCGAGAGAAGGGCACCCATGAAGGCGGTCACCTACTACAGCTACGGCTCCCCCGACGTCCTGCGGATCGAGGACGTCGAGACGCCGGTCCCGGGCGACAAGGACCTGCTGATCCGGATCGGCGCGGCGGTGGTGACGGCGACGGACGTCACCTTCCGGGCGGGCGACCCGTTCTATTCCAGGCTCGCCACCGGCCCCACGAGACCGAGGGCCAGGACGCTGGGCGCCGAGGTGGCCGGAGAGGTGGCGGCGATCGGCAAGGACGTGACCCGGTTCGCGGTGGGCGATCGCGTCCTGGCGGTCACCGGCCCGGCTTTCGGCGGCCACGCCGAGTATGTGCGCGTGCCGGAGGACGGGGCGGTGGCGCCGGCGCCGTCCGGCCTGTCCCACGGCGAGGCCGCCGCGGTCTGCGACGGCGTGCTGACGGCGTTACCCTTCCTCAGGGACCACGCGCGCCTCCACCAGGGGCAGGACATCCTCGTCAACGGGGCCTCCGGCGGCGTCGGCCTGGCCGCCGTGCGGCTGGCCAAGCACTTCGGGGCACGGGTCACCGGTGTGTGCGGCGCCGCCAAGACGGAGCTGGTGAGGTCGGCCGGCGCCGACGACGTCGTCGACTACACCGCGCGGGACTTCACCCGCGAGGGCCGGACCTACGACGTCGTCTTCGACGCGGCGGGCAAGAGCTCGTTCGCGCGCTGCAAGCAGGTGCTCAACGACGGCGGCGTCTACCTGACGACCGCCCCCTCCGCCTCCGTCCTGCTGCGCACACTCTGGAAGCCGAGGCCCGGCCGCAAGCGGGCGGTCGTCGCGTTCACCGGCCTGCGATCGGCACCCGACAAGGCCGCCGACCTGCGCTTCCTCACAGAACTCGCCGAAGCGGGGCACATCAGGCCGGTCATCGACGGGTTCTACCCCCTGGCGCGCGCCGCCGAGGCGCACCGTCGCGTCGGCAACGGGCACAAGCAGGGTTCGGTCGTCCTGGTGATGGACGAGGACGGTGACTGACCACCCCGAGGTCTCGCGGCCGGTTCACGGGCCGGGCAGGAGGCGAACGCGGCGGTCGGCGACGCCGGGGTCGGTGAAGGCGAGCAGGCGGGTGGCCTCGGCCTCGATGGAGGTGTGGTCGGCCAGGGGTAGCGGGCGCATCGGCTGGACGGTGAGGGTGACGGTGTCCTCGGTACGGGTGCGGGTCCAGGTGGCGGCGACGGTGCCGTCGAGCAGGACGGTGGCGGCGACGCCGGCGCCGACGCAGACGCGGCCGCGGATCTCGCCGGTCATGACGCGGGTGCGGTCGGAGTAGGCCAGCAGCAGCGCGTCGAAGTCCGGCAGGAACCGCACCGGGGCCGGGGTGCCGGGGTCCGGGAGCGGCGCGCCGGGGAGGTCGAACAGTTCACGGCCGGACTCGTCGGCGTAGACGCGCAGCTCGGGGCGTAACCCGTCGAACACCTCGCGCAGGCCGCCGATGCCGGACCAGACGCGGGCGTCGGCCACGCTCGCCGGGCCGAACGCCGCCAGGTACCGCCGGACCAGGAGCCGCAGGTCCGCAAGGGTGGCCTCGGCCCGCACGCCGGTCCACGCGGCGTCGGCGAACGGGGTGGCGCCCCGGACGTTCCAGGTGCCGCTCGGGGCCGGGTGCACCACGGGCCGCAGGTACTGCACGCTCCAGCCGAGAGCGCCGGCGTCCGAGCCGGGGCGCCGCGCGGCGAGCAGCCGCCCGACCTCGGGGCGGGTCAGCACCCTGCCGCCGGCCAGCAGCTCCCCCGCCTCGGCTGCCAGCGCGTCCAGGTCGACGCCGGTGGTGCGGGTGCCGAAGGCGTTGCGCCGCGCGCGGCGCAACAGCGGGCTCAGGGCCGGGCGGACCAGCCGGAAGTCCGGCACCGTCACCATGTGCTGGGTGGCCCTCATCAGGGTGGACCGCACCACCGAGCGGTCCTCGACCGCCGCGGTCAGGTCACGGAGCGCGAACCGTTCGAGCCTGCTCCACAGCGCCAGGTACGGCAGGTTCGGGTCCTGCGCGTTCAGCCCGAACAGCCGCTCGACGGCCGCGACGACCGGCAGGTCCACCCGCCGCAGCAGCAGCTGGCGCTCCAGCACCGCGCGGTTGAGCGCCCGCGTGCTCAGCACCTGGACGCCCGGCCCCCGCGCCGGTCCGCGGGCGCCCACCTCAGCGCACCTCTCCGGGGAACCCGCCCGCGGTCCCGCGCACCTTCCCGGAGAACCCGCGCACGTCTGCGGCCGGCAGGCCCGGCGCCGCCACGGCGAGGAAGCCCGCCCGCGCCCGTGGGATTTCGGGACGAAGCCCGCTGATGCCCTGCGGAGAGGTCGTCATACCGTCGACGTTACGAGCTATTAAGGCCGCTTTCTGTCCTCAATGCGCGGCCAAAGTGGGTTCCGCGCGGCCGGCGGGGACGACGGGGGCGATCCGGGCGGCGAGGGCGGCCAGGTGGGAGAGCCAGTGGCCGGTGGAGGGGTCGGGGACGGTGACGATGACGTGGTCGATGCCCTGAGCGGCGAGGGTGACGCAGCGCTGGGTGCTCTCCTCGATGGTCTCGCCGTCGGGGATGCGCATGTGGAGGGTCTTCTCGATCTCGTCGTAGGGGCGGCCCAGACGGACGCAGTGGGCGCGCAGGACGCCGAGCTTGTGCCGTACGTCGGCGCCGTGCAGCAGGTTGCAGGCGTCGGCGTACTCGGCGACCATGCGCAGCGTCTTACGCTCGCCGCCGCCGCCGACCAGGATGGGGGGACGTGCCCGCGGCGCGTTGAGGGGGCGTTCCAGCGTGTAGTGCCTGCCGCGGTAGGGGGTGTCGTCGCCGCCGGCCATCCGGCGGGCGATGCGCAGGGTCTCCTCCAGGCGCTCGAAGCGCTCGGCCCGGGCGGGGAAGGGCAGCCCGAGGCCGCGGGCCTCGGGCTCGTACCAGCCGGCGCCGATGCCGAGCACGGCACGGCCCCCGGACAGGGCGTCCAGGGTGCCTACCTGCTTCATCAGCATGCCGGGCTCCCGGTAGACGGGACAGGTGACCAGGGTGCCCAGCGTGATCCGGGTGGTGAGGGCGGCGGCGTAGGACAGCGCGCCGTACGCCTCCAGCATCGGCTCCTCCGCCTGGCCGAAGTTCGGGATCTGGAACAGGTGGTCCATCACCCACAGACTGTGCAGCCCGGCTTGGTCGGCGCCGCGCGCGACGGCGGCGAACCGCGCGGCGATGGCGGCGTCGCCACCGGGCCAGGTGAAACGCGAGCAGGTCAGGCCGAGTCGCACGAGAGGCTCCTTCGAGAGGTTTGGTGTGTGCCCGGACCGGGGGAAGCGCGTCACCGTCGCCGTCCGGGCATGAAAAAACCCTCTCGCCCGGGTTTTCGCACCGGGGGCCGAGAGGGCACCGATGGAGTAATCATCTCATGCGGGTGACTTGTGCCATGCCAGTAATGTGTGGCGTTCCCCCGGGTCCGGCCCGCAGGTGATGATGAGGCCATGGCGGCACGCGGACGCAAGGCGCTGAAGTGGGCGGGTGGCGTGCTGTTCGCCGGGGCGGTGATCGCGATGGGCGTCTACTTCGCCCGCGTCGGCCTGGAGAACGCCGACCGCACGGCCAGCGTCATCGGCGCGTTCGTCGGCCTGACCGGCCTGGCCGTCACCGTGTACGCCATGCTCACCGGGACGACGCCGGGCACCCGGCGGCCGGGCGGCTCCGGCGAGACCCGCAACACCGTGGAGGGCGGCACCGTGTACGGCCCGCTCGTCCAGGGCCGCGACTTCCACGGCGACATCACCCTCGGCCCGTCCACGCCCCGGCAGGACCCGCCACCCGGCGGCGAGCGGCCCGCGACCGGCCGGTAGGGACCAACCGGCGGTCGGCGGTGACATCGACTTCGTTGACTGATCCGCCTGGGCTAGGGTTGGGCGGCATGGCGCTGCGGCTTGTTCAGGTGAATTTCAAGGCTCGGGACGACTCGGCCCTCGGCCGGTTCTGGGCGGACGCGCTCGGCTGGGGTGTCTCCAGCGAGGGACCCGGTGTGACCAACGTCGAACCCGTGGGCTTCACCTGGCCGGATCCCGTCGCCGTCTGCGTCGACGTCGTCACCGTCCCGGACCCCGAAACGGTGAAGTATCGCGTGCACCTCGATCTCGCCACCACCTCCGCGGCCCATCAGGTGGAGCTGGTCGCGCGTCTGAAAGAGCTCGGCGCGACGCCCGCGGATGTGGGGCAGGGCGACGTCCCGTGGACGGTTCTGGCCGACCCGGAGGGCAACGTGTTCTGCGTGCTGGAGCCCCGGGAGATCTACCGGGACACCGGGCCGATCGCCGCGGTGGTCGTCGACTGCGCGGACCCGCGGGCCATGGCCCGGTTCTGGGGCGAGGCGATGGACTGGACCCTGCACGAGGTGAGCGACGATGCCGCGGTGCTGCGTTCGGCCAAGGGAGTCGGGCCCTACCTGGAGTTCCTTCGCACGTCCGGCGTGAGGACCGTGTGGAACCGCGTCCATCTGGACCTGAAGCCGTACCCCGGTGACGATCAAGCGGCGGAGGTGGCCCGGCTGGGAGCTCTCGGCGCCACCGGCGTCGACGTCGGCCAGGGCGACGTGTCATGGAAGTGCCTCGCCGACCCCGAGGGCAACGAGTTCTGCGTCCTCTCCCCGGGCTGACGCCGGCGCTCACCGTAGACACCCTCACCTGGTGGCACCGACGACATTCCGGCCGGAAAACCGTTTGAGCCCTCCTCCCGCGTTCCCGTAGGTTGCCTGCGGCCCGTCGCCGTGAGGACAGAGGACAACCGCGTGACCCCGCCTGCTCTTCAGACCTGACACTTTCTTCCGCTCACCTGTAGCCGGCGCTCTCGTCGGTTCCGCCGGGCTGCCCTGGTGCGTCCGGTCATACAGCGTTTGAGGTCGCGCGTAATCGGCCTCGCGTCAGGTCTAGAGAGATCATGTCTTCACAACCTCATATCGTGCTGCCCTGGGTCGTTCGCCGGACCAGGCTGCCGCTGCTGTCACTGCGGTGCGTGGACTGCCCGTCGGAGTCGGCCACCGCCGGCGAGGGCAGGTTCCGCGTCAACGCCAACGGCAAGTTGCTGGACGTGTGGCTGCTGGTCCGCTGCGTATCCTGCGACTGGACGAGCAAGCTCACCGTCCACGAGCGAGCGCCGGTCAGATCCTTCGATCCGGCCGAGCTCCACGGCTACCACGTCAACGATCCGGAACTGGTGGCGTCCAGGCTGCTGGATCCGCTGCTCGCCCGGCGCAACCGCTTCACCCTTGACTGGACGGAGGCCTGGCGGCTGCACACCCCGCCGGCACGGCTCGACGAGACGTGGCCGGTCCGGGTGGAGGTCCTCTTCGAGGATCCGGTACCGGTGCGCCCGGACCGGCTCATCGCACAAGGGCTCGGCCTCAGCAGGAACCAGGTACTGCGCCGGATCAAATCCGAAGTTCCGCTGCGCCGTACGACGACCGCCGGATTCACCTTCACCGTGATGGCCGGGGACTAGCGGGAACGTAGCCGCGGCGGGCCCCCCGCCCGCCGCGGCCGCGCCCCGAAACCATGCCGTGTACGCCTTCCGGTCACCGTGCCGGGCTCTGCCGCAGCACTCGCCTCATCGGGCGTCGAAGGCCGTCCTTGAGTCCACGATGCCGGCGGCGTTGTCCTCCGCCCATCCGGCGAGGGCGCGGACGATCTCGAGCAGGCTGAAGCCGCGCGGGGTCAGCGCGTAGTCGACTCGCGGGGGTTTGGTGTCGTGGACGGTCCGCGTGACCAGGCCGTCGCGTTCCAGCCCTCGCAGTGTCGCGCTGAGCATGCGCTGGGTGATGGGCTCGCTCATCCGGCGCAGCTCGTTGAACCGCCGGCTGGTGTCGCCCAGCTGGCAGATGACCACCACCGACCACTTGTCGCCGACCCGTGCGAGTACGTCGCGGATCAGGTCGCGGCCCTGCTCGCACAGGCCGGAGGTGTCGTCCACGTCCGGGAGCGGGTGCGCCATGGTCAGCAGTATACGAGAGGTACCAGGTTCCGCCCGGGATGGTTCTCCCGGTGATACCTGGGCACGTCGAAGTGCTCTCTTGCCGCCTCCGCCGCCTCGATGCGAGGGTACGGATGACGTACCAGGTATACAAAGAGAACCATCGAGGAGCTGCGGTCTTGCTGGCGATCGGATTTTACGAGTTCGGGGGACCCGGCGTGTTGCGGGTCGTCGACCTGCCGGAACCGCATGCCGGGCCCGGCGAGGTGCGGGTGCGGGTGCGCGCGGCGGCGGTGAATCCGGCGGACACGCTGCTGCGCTCCGGCGTGCACGCGGAGGCGTTCGCCGGGGTGGCGGCCCCGTACGTCCCCGGGATGGACATCGCCGGCGTGATCGACGAGATCGGCCCGGGGACGGAGACCGAGCTGTCCCCCGGGGAGCCGGTGATGGCGATGGTGATCCCGCTGGGCCCGGCCGCGGGCGGCTACGCCGAGTACGTGGTGCTGCCTGCCGGATGGGTCGTCCGCGCACCGGCGGGCACCGGCCACGCGGAGGCGGCCACGCTGCCCATGAACGGGCTCACCGCTCGGATGACGCTCGATCGGCTGGCGCTCGCCCCTGGCTCGACCCTCGCCGTGGTCGGGGCCGCCGGGACACTCGGGGGCTACCTGGTCCAGCTGGGCAGGCACGCGGGGCTGACCGTCGTCGCCGACGCCGCGCCCGCCGACGAGGCCCTGGTCCGCCTGTCCGGCGCGGCCGACGTCGTGGCCAGGGGATCCGACGTCGCCGGACGTATCCGGGCCCGGTACCCGGACGGCGTGGACGCGGTCGCCGACGCGGCGCTGATCGGGCCGCGCCTCCTCGCCGCCGTCCGTGACGGTGGCGCCTACGCCCGGTTCCGCGGCGGCGGTGAACCCGGCGGCCACGATTTCGGCGGCACCGGCGGGGTCAGGGTGCGGACGATCTTCGTCCTCGACTACGCGGGGCGGACCGACAAGCTGGACGAGATCCGCGGGCTCGCCGAGTCGGGCGTGCTCACCCCGCGCGTCGCGGCGACCCTCCCCGCCGCCGAGGCGGCTACCGCGCACCGGCGGCTCGCGGCCGGCGGTGTTCGCGGCCGGCTGGTGCTCACCTTCTGACATCGCCGGCCGGTTCTTACCAACGAAACCAACGAAACCGACATAGGAGTAATCGTGTCCGCACGTTTCGCAGAGAAAGTCATCCTGATCACCGGCGCCACCTCCGGGATGGGTCTCGCCGTCGCCGAGCGGGTCGCGGCCGAGGGCGCGAAGGTCGTCCTGGCCGCCCGCGGCAAGGAGGCCGGGGACGGGGTGGTGGCCGATCTTCGCGCCGACGGCCGGGAGGCCGTCTTCGTGGCGGCCGACGTGACGGTGGAGGCCGAGGCGGCGGAGCTGGTCCGGCAGGCGGTGAGCCTGTACGGGCGGCTCGACGGTGTCTTCAACAACGTCGGCGCCGCCACCGCGATCGGGCCGGTGAGCGAGGTGGACGGCGACGCCTGGCACGCCGACCTGGCGCTCAATCTCAGCAGTGTCTTCTTCGGCCTGAAGCACCAGATTCCCGCGCTGCGGGCGAGCGGCGGCGGCGCGATCGTGAACAACGCCTCGGTCCTCGGCGTCACCGGGGCGGCGGGCATGGCCTCCTACAGCGCCGCCAAGCACGGCGTGGTCGGGCTCACCCGGTCGGCGGCGCTCGACACGGCCACGGACGGCATACGCGTCAACGCCCTGGTCACCGGCGGCGTCGACACCCCGTTGCTGCGCGGCAACATGGGCCCGACAGCGGAGGAGTCGGTGCGCCAGGCCGGAGCGCTGCACCCGGTCGGGCGGATCGGCCGTCCGGACGAGATCGCGGCGTTCACGGCGTTCCTGCTGAGCGACGAGGCCAGGTTCATCACCGGGGCCGCCCTCGCGATCGACGGCGGGATGACCGCCGGCTGACCAGGAATCCTCGCAGGTCATCACGACTGCTCGGCTCCCGCGATCGGCACGGCGGGCCGAGTGGGCCGGAGCGGCCGCGCCACGCCGGGCGGGTGGTAAATCGCTTGCCCGGGGGAAACATGATCTGTTGTACTTCCGGCCGATGACCGATCCGCCAAGGAGATGAAATGCGCCGCACGTCTGTGTCCCTCCACAAGGAATCCATCACCCTTATGAAGGACATGACGTTCTGTGCGTATTTTGAACTTGGGAATCCTGGCGCATGTCGACGCCGGTAAGACGAGCCTGACCGAGCGGCTGCTGTTCGCCGCGGGCGTCATCGACGAGGTCGGCAGCGTGGACGACGGCAGCACGCGGACCGACTCGCTGGAGCTGGAGCGCCTGCGCGGCATCACGATCAAATCGGCGGTCGTGTCGTTCGTCGTCGGAGGCGACGTCACGGTCAACCTGATCGACACCCCTGGGCACCCCGACTTCATCGCCGAGGTGGAGCGGGTGCTGAGCGTGCTCGACGGCGCGGTGCTGGTGGTGCCCGCCGTGGAGGGGGTGCAGGCGCAGACCCGCGTGCTGATGCGCACGCTGCGGCGCCTGGGCATCCCCACCCTGATCTTCGTGAACAAGATCGACCGCATGGGCGCGGATCACGCGCGCGTGGTCCGTCAGATGGCGGAGCGGCTGACCCCGGCCGTCGTGCCGATGGGCGCGCCCGGCGCCGAGGGCACGCGGGACGCGGTCTTCACGCCGTACACCGCCGGGGACCCCGGATTCGTCACCCGGCTGGTCGACCTGCTCTCCGAACGCGACGAGGCGTTCATGGCCGCGTGCCTGGACGACCCCGCCGCGGTGCCCTACCCGCGGATCCGCGCCGAGCTGGCGTCGCAGACCGGGCGGGCGCTGGCGCACCCGGTGTTCGCCGGGTCGGCCATCACCGGGGCGGGCGTGGACGAGCTGATCTCCGGGATCAGGGAACTGCTGCCCGCGGCGGAGGGCGACGCGAACGGCCCGGCGTCCGGCACGGTCTTCAAGATCGAGCGCGCGCCGAACGGGGAGAAGCTGGCCTACGTCCGGGTCTTCGCGGGGACGCTGCGGGTGCGCGACCGGGTGCGGCTCGGCCGGGGCCGGGAGGGCAGGGTCACCGCGATCGGCGTCTTCGACCGCGGCGCGGCCGTGCGGTGCGCGTCCGCCGGCGCGGGCCGGATCGGCCTGGTGCGAGGGCTCGCCGACGCGCGGATCGGCGACCAGATCGGCCCCCCGCGCGCCACCGCCGGTGAGCACCACTTCGCGCCGCCCACCCTGGAGACCGTGGTGGTGCCGTGCCGCCCCGCCGACCGGGGAGCCCTGCACGCCGCGCTGACCCAGCTCGCCGAGCAGGACCCCCTGATCGGCCTGCGGCAGGACGACGTGCGGCGGGAGATGTCGGTGTCGCTGTACGGCGAGGTGCAGAAGGAGGTCATCCAGTCCACGCTGGCCGGTGACTACGCCCTCGACGTCACCTTCCGCGAGACCACCACCATCTGCGTCGAGCGGCCCGCCGGCGGCGGCGCGGCCGTGGAGATCATCGACATGGACCCCAACCCGTTCCTCGCCACCGTGGGGCTGCGCGTCGAGGCGGCCCCGCCCGGCACCGGGGTGCGGTTCGGGCTGGAGGTCGAGCTCGGCTCGCTGCCGTACTCGTTCATGCGCACGGTGGAGGAGACCGTCCGGGAGACCCTGCGCCAGGGCCTGCACGGGTGGGAGGTCGTCGACTGCGCGGTCACCATGACGCACTCGGGCTACTGGGCGCGGCAGAGCCATTCGGGCGCGGACTTCGACGCCGGTATGTCCAGCACCGCCGGGGACTTCCGCAACCTGACGCCGCTGGTGGTGATGGAGGCGCTGCGGCGGGCGGGCACCGTCGTGTACGAGCCAATGCACCGGTTCCGGCTGGAGGTCCCCGCCGACACCCTCGGCGTGATCCTTCCGGTCCTGGGGCGGCTGCGGGCGGTGCCGCGCTCGACGGCGACCACGGGGCCGTCGTCGGTGGTGGAGGGCGAGATCCCGGCAGCGCGGGTGCACGGGCTGGACCTGCGGCTGCCCGGCCTCACCCGCGGCGAGGGCACCCTGGAGTGCGCCTTCGAGGGATACCGGCCGGTCCACGGCGAGGTGCCGTCCCGGCCGCGCACCGGCCACGACCCGCTGGACCGCAAGGAGTACCTGCTGCGGGTGCGCCGCCGGGTGTGACCGTGGCACGCGCACCGCGGTTTGACCTTCGAGTGGCTCGAAGGTGCAGAGTCGGGGCGTGAACGACGACACCGCGCCGTACACCGTCGGCATGATCTCGCGCCGTACCGGTCTGTCCGCGCACACCATCCGGTTCTGGTCCGACAGCGGCCTGGTCCCGCCGAGCGGCAGGTCCGCCGGGGGGTACCGGCTGTACGACGCGGCGGCCGTCGCCCGGTTCGACCTGGTCAGGACGCTGCGCGACCTCGGCGTGGGCATCGCGGCCGTGCGGGAGATCCTCGCCGGGCGCGCCACGCCGGCCGAGGTGGCCGGCCTGCACGCCCGCGCGCTGGACGCGGAGATCCGCACGCTCGCCCTGCGCCGCGCCGTGCTCCGCGCCATCGCCGAGCGGGGCGGCACGACAGAGGAGATGACGCTCATGAACGACCTCGCCCGGTTGTCCGCCGCCGAACGGCGGCAGGTGGTGGACGGCTTCGTCGCCGAAATCTTCGCCGGGATCGGCCCCGGCGACGACGCGATGATCGTCGCCGAGTGGATGCGCGAGATGCCCGCCGAGATGCCCGCCGACCCGGCGCCCGAGCAGGTCGACGCCTGGGTGGAGCTGTCCGGGCTGGTCGCCGGGCAGGACTTCCGGCGGCGGCTGCGCGCCATCGTGCTCAGCGGCGCGGCGGACCCGGGGTTCGACGACGGCTTCGCGCTGCGCGGCCGCGTGCTGGAGCACGCCGGGCGGGCGCTGGCCGGCCGGGTCGCGCCGGAGTCGGCCGAGGGCGGGCGCCTGCTCGGCCTGGTGGCCGGCCCGGACGTGGCGGCCGGTGCGCGCGCCGGGCTGCGCGAGCGGCTGGAGATGCTCGCCGACCCGGACGTGGAGCGCTACTGGCAGCTGCTGGACCTGCTCAACGGCCGGGTGCCCTCCCCCACGGTCATCCCGGAGTTCCACTGGGTGATCGCCGCGCTGCGGGCCCACGGCTGAGCGGCGCGCGGCGGGCCGCGCCGATGGCGGCGACACCGGCGGCGATGTCGGTGGGGGTGCTGGCGGCGTAGCCGAGGACCAGGCCCGGCGGGCCCGGCACCTGCCGGTGCCAGGACAGGGGCTGGACCTTGACGCCGCGCTCCAGGGCGGCGGCGGCCAGCTCGGTGTCCGGGGGGCCGCCCGCGAAGGTGATCATCAGGTGCAGGCCGGCGGCCGCGCCGTGCACCGTCGCGTCCGGCAGGTACGCGCGGATCGCGGTGATCATGGCGTCCCTGCGGCGGTGGTGACGCCGCCGCAGGAAACGCAGCTGGCGTTCCAGCTGGCCGGACTCCATCAGCTGCGCCAGCACCAGCTGCGGCAGCACCGCGTTGCCGAGGTCGGCGAACCGCTTGTCCTCGATCAGCGTGTCGCGGTACCGGGCCGGCGCCACCACCCACCCCACCCGCAGCGCCGGGGCCAGCAGCTTGGACACGCTGCCGGCGTAGCAGACCCGCTCGGGCAGCACCGCCCGCAGCGCGGGGACCGGCGGCCGGTCGTAGCGGTGCTCGGCGTCGTAGTCGTCCTCCAGGACCAGGCCGCCGTCCGCGGCCCAGCGCATCAGCTCCCGGCGCCGCTCCCCGCCGAGCACCACCCCGGCCGGGAACTGGTGCGCCGGGGTGAGCAGCGCGGCCGGGGCGCCGCAGGCCCGCAGCTCGCGCACCACGACGCCGTCGCCGTCCACCGGGACCGGCGGGGTGGTGAACCCCGAGTGCCACAGGTGCTGGCGGGTGCCGAGGGAGCCGGGGTCCTCCACCGCGACCGCGGTGACGCCGTCCGCGCGCAGCGCCCGCCCCACCAGCCCGAGCGCCTGGGCCACCCCGGCGACGATCAGCACCTCGCCGGGGTCCACCCGGATGCCGCGGTTGCGGGCCAGCCAGTCGGCCACCGCCCGCCGCAGCGCGGGCGCGCCGCGCGGGTCGCCGTAGCCGAGGTCGGACGCCGACAGCGACGCCAGCACCGCGCGCTCGGCGCGCAGCCACGCCGTGCGAGGGAACGCCGCGAGGTCGGGCACCCCGGGCGACAGGTCGATCCGGGCCCTGGCCGCGCGCAGCGCGTCGAACACCCCCGCGTCCGGCTCGCCGCCGAACACCGCCCCGGCCCGGGGGGCGGCGGGCGGAGCGGGCGCGGGTCCCGGCGCGCTCACCGGGGCGGCCACCACGATGGTCCCGCCCCGGCCGCGCCCGGCGACGTGGCCGTCCTCGCCGAGCCGCTGGTAGGCCTCGGTCACCACGCCCCGCGACACCCGCAGGTCCCCGGCGAGCACCCGGGTGGCCGGCAGCCTGCTGCCCACCGGCAGGCGGCCGTCGCCGATGGCGCGCCGCAGCTGCTCGGCCAGCCAGCCGGACCGGCCGCCCGCCGGGGCGTCGGCGATGTCGAGCTGCAGGAAATCGGAGCCGGAGGTTATGGACCGGTCGTCTGGCCGTGATTTGGCCCTACTCACCGTGCCATTGTGGCAGCAGAGTATGACCGTGAACACCGCTGACCGACGGACCGGCAGGAACCCGTGATGTACATCCAGCATTCGGCGGACATCTGGTCCGCCCATCCCGAGCTCGTCGCCGGAGTGGTCGCCGCCACCGGCATCACCGCGGACGCCGAGGTCGGCGCCCGGGTGGAGGAGTTCTCCGCCGCCGCGCGGGCCAGGCTCGCGGCGGGGCCGGAGGGCGAGTTCCCCGAGATCCAGGCCTGGCGCCGCGCCTTCTCCCGGATGGGGCTCAAGCCCACCCAGTACCGCTGCGCCGCCGAGGCGCTGCTGCGGCGCCTGCGCAAGGAGGGCGCCCTGCCGCGGATCCACCCGCTGATCGACCTGTGCAACGCGATCTCGACGGCGTACGCCGTCCCGGTGGCCGCGCTCGACGTCACCAGGATCTCCAAGGGCCTGGACGTCCGCCTCGCGCACGGCGACGAGGTCTACCACACGTTGTCCGGCCAGGTGGAGCACCCCGGCCCCGGTGAGGTGATCTTCGCCGACGCCGCCGGCCACGCCCACGCCCGCCGCTGGACCAACCGCCAGAGCGGCCACTCGGCCGTCCGCGACGGCACCGCCACCGTACTGATCGTCATGGAGGCGATGCACCCCTCGGCGGCCGGCGACGTCCCGAGGCTGGTGTCCACCCTCGCCGCCGAACTGACCGCCGTGTGGGGCGGCACCCCGGCCACGGCGGTGCTGAGCCGCTCGGCACCGCGCGCGGAGTTCGCCGTGTGAGGCGCGCGATCATGGCGTTGGCGCGACTCGCGAGGCTCTGACCAGGGGTTTCCCGTGCGGGCGGCGACCGGGGAAGGTAACGTCTCCAGCATCGGGGGATGGAGGTCCGGTCATGCCTGTCATCGACCTCACACTGATCAATGCCGTCGTCTTCGACACCGACGGGGTCGTCACCGACACCGCCCGCGTGCACGCCGCGGCGTGGAAGCGGGTGTTCGACACCTTCCTGCGGGCCAGGCCCGGGCCGTTCCGGCCGTTCGACGTGCGCCGCGACTACCTCGCCCACGTGGACGGCCGGCCGCGGGCCGACGCCGTGCGGGCCTTCCTCGGGTCCCGCGGCCTGGCGCTGCCCGAGGGCGGCCCCGGCGACGACGCCGGGGTGCCCACCGTGCACGGGCTGGCCATGGCCGAGGACCGGCTGTTCCTGGAGCAGGCCGGGCGGCACGGCGTCGCCGCGTTCCCCGCCACGGTGGCGCTGCTGCGCGACCTGCGGCGCCGCGGCTGCCGTACGGCGGCGATCTCCCCCGCCGGGCACTGCCGCGCGGTGGTGACCGCGGCGGGCGTGCTGCACCTGTTCGACACGCTGGTGGACGGCGAGGACGTCTCCCGCCTCGGTCTGCCCGGCCTGCCCGACCCGGCGCTGCCGCTGGAGGCCGCCTGCCGCCTGGACGTCCCGCCGCGCGCCGCCGCGCTGGTGGAGGACGCCCCGCCCGGGGTGACCGCGGGCAGGCGTGCCGGGTTCGGGCTGATCGTCGGGGTCGACCACGGCGGCAGGGCCGCCCGTCTCACCGAGGCGGGAGCCGGGGTGGTCGTCGGCGACCTCGGCGACCTGACCCTCACCGGCCGCGTCCGGGTCGGCGCCCGATGAGGCCCTGCCCGCGCGCCCGCCCGGCCGGTGGGGTCGCGTCTGTGAACGGGGGAATCCGGTGGCACAGGAGCACGGGTCGCCCGGGGATCTGGGCCGGCGCATCGCCTATCACCGCAAGAACCTCGGGCTGAGCCGGGCCGAGCTGGCCGCGCGGGCGGGGATGGCGCCGGGGTTCATCGCCTACCTGGAGGAGCACGCCACGCCCCTCACCGAGGGGACGCTGCTGCGGCTGGCCGCGGCGCTGCACACCACGGCCGACGAACTGCTCGGCGGCGGGCTGGACCGGCCGCCGGGGCAGGGACGCCCGCCGCGGCTGCCCGAGACGCGGGCGCTGCCGCCCCGGGAGTGCCTGCGGCTGATCTCCCCCGGCGGCATCGGCCGGGTCGCGTTCGGCGGCGTCGCGGGGGCGCCGGCCGTGCTGCCGGTCAACTACATGGTCCGCCACGGGGCGATCTTCTTCCGCACCGCCGAGGACGGCCTGCTGGACCGGCTGCTGCGGGCCGCCCCGCCGGACACCCCCGCCGAGATCGGCTTCGAGGTCGACCACATCGACGAGGCCGAACGGGGCGGCTGGAGCGTTCTGGTCCAGGGCCCCGCCTGCCGCCTCACCCCCGCCGAGTCCCCCAAGGACCCCGGGGTGGAACCCTGGGTGGGCGGCGAGCGCGACGTCTACGTCCGGGTCACCCCGCGTCAGGTCACCGGGCGCCGGGTCCATGGCTTCTGACCCGCCGCCCGCTCACAGGTAGCCGGGGATGGAGGGGTGGCGCAGCCCGTAGATGGTGCCCTTCACGATGGCCTCCTTGTACCGGGCGGCGGCGCGGCCGGTGATGGCGGCCCGGCGGGGGGTGTCGTCGGTGTGGACGAACTGCACGATGCCGTCCTCGCGGCCCAGGCTGATGCACTGGTTGAAGTAGCGGAACCGCAGGGGACGCGGCTCGCGGCCCGACAGGCGCGCGGCGATGGCGCGGGCGGCCTGCTGGCCGGACGGGATGCCGGTGGCGCAGGCCATGCGCAGTTCCCGGCCGTCCGGTGTGCGCAGGGCCGCGGCGTCGCCGACGGCGAGGATCTCCGGGTGGGAGACCGAGCGCAGCGTCCCGTCGACGATCATGCGGCCGTGGGCGTCGACGGAGATCCCGGCCTCGCGGGCCAGGCCGGGCACCGTGAATCCGGCCGCCCACACGACGGTGTCGGCGGCGAGGTGCTCCCCGCCGTCCAGCAGCAGGCCGTCGGCGCGGACCTCGGACACCCGGGCGCCGGGGCGCGTCTCGACGCCGAGCCGCCGGAAGGTGGCGCGCAGGTGCCGCCGGGCGTGCTCGGACAGCCCCTCGCCGGCCTCCCCGTCGGTGACCAGGCGGACCTTCAGCGCCGGGTACGCCTCGGCCAGCTCGGCCGCGGCCTCGATCCCGGTGAGCCCGCCGCCCACCACGGCGAGCACCCCGCCGGCGGCCCGCCCCGCCAGGTGGTCGCGCAGCCGCGCGGCCTGCTCGGGGACGGCGACGCTGAAGGCGTGCCGGGCGACCCCCGGCACCGACTCCAGGTCGGCCCGGCTGCCGAGGGCGTAGACGAGCGTGTCGTAGCCGAGGTCCCGCCCGGCGCGGCCCAGCCGCACGGTGCGGGCCCCGGTGTCGATCCCGGTGACCCTGCCGACCACCAGCTCGATGCGCGGGTCGGTGAGCAGGTCCGCCAGCGGCAGGTCCTTCAGGACCTGACCGGCGGCCAGCTGGTGCAGCCGCACCCGTTCGGCGAACCGGTCGCTCTCGTTGACCAGAGTGATCCGCGCGTCGGTGAGCTTGGCCGTCAGGTTGGCGGCGATGACTCCCGAGTAGCCCGCTCCGATGACCACGATGTGGTGTGTCATTTCGTTTCTCCCTTCGCTGCCTGTTGAACCGGCGGCGGGGGCGATCCGTGACAACGACCGTTTGTGAAGCGCGTCACACGAGTCGCGAGGCGGCGTGGACGAGCTTGTCGGGGTTGGCGACCGAGCGGATCGCGGTGACCATGCCGTCCGGGCCGGTCTCCACGAAGGTGACGGACTGGAGCGTGCCGCCGAGGGACGTCAGCACCGCGGGCTCGCCGTTCAGCGACCCGATGGCGAACTCCAGGCCCACCCCCCGCGGGCCGCTGAGCAGGCCGGCCAGCAGGCGGGCGACCTTGGCGCGGCCGTACACCGGGCGGACGGACGCCGCGGCCTTGCCGCCGCCGTCGGCCCAGTTCACCACGTCCTCGGCCAGCATCCGTTCCAGGCCGGCCACGTCGCCCGCGGTGGCCGCGGCCAGGAACCGTTCCATGATGCGCCTGCTCTCGTCGGGAGAGACGGTGAACCGCTTGCGCGGCTCGCCGACGTGGCCGCGCGCCCGGTGGTAGAGCTGCCGGGCATTGGACTCGTCGACGTCCAGGATGTCCGCGACCTCGCGGTGGCTGTGCCCGAACGCCTCGCGCAGCACGAACGCCGCGCGCTCGGGGGGCGTGAGCCGTTCCAGCAGCATCAGCATGCCCATCGACAGCGAGTCGCGCTGCTCCACGGTCTCCAGGGGGCCGAGCCACCCGTCCCCGGTGACGACGGGCTCGGGCAGCCATTCGCCCACGTAGGTCTCCCGGCGGGCCCGGGCGGAGGTGAGCCGGTTGAGGCACAGGTTGGTGACCACCTTGGTCAGCCACGCCTCCGGCACCTCGACCGCCTCGCTGTGCTCCCACCGCAGGTAGGCGTCCTGCAGCACGTCCTCGGCCTCGGTGGCCTCCCCCAGCATCCGGTAGGCCAGGCCGAGCAGGCGAGGACGGTTGGTCGCGAACCGCTCCAGCTTGCTCATGGCCCAAGTGTGGCACCGCGGATGCCCGGTGCCGCCGGGGGGATCGGGTCCGCGCGGGCCCGCGCGGACCCGATCCCCGTCACGCCTGTTCGGCGGGCAGGCCTCCCGCGGAGAGGGTGTCCACGAGCCGGGCGACGAAGCGGCGCTCGGCCTCCAGGACGGCCAGGCGGTACTCGTCCTCCACCGGGAACGGCCAGGACAGGCCGCCCTCGGCCGCGGTGCGGGCCCCGGCGCGCAGCTCGCCCGCCAGGGTGGTCAGGGTGAGGAGCCGGTGGCGCAGCAGCGCGGCCACCTCCTCGGGGGCGAGCGCGCCGAGCAGCGACAGGGCGACGCCGAACTGCGGGTACTCCTGCCGCGGCGTGCCTATCAGGTCGCGCATCCACTCGTGGAACTCCGCGCGACCGGCGTCGGTGAGGGTGTAGACGGTGCGCTCGGGGCGCCGGGTGTCGCGCACGGTCTCCCGTTCGGCGATGAACCCGGCCCTTCTCAGTTGATCCACCACCATGTACAGCGATCCCCGGCTGTACTTCACATATCTGTCCTGCCCGGTTCGCCGCAGCCGCCGTCCCAGCTCATAGGGGTGCATGGGCTCGGTCAGCAGCCAGGCGAGCACGGCCAGCGCCAGCGGGTTGGCCACTTCGCGCCGTCTTTCCACGACGTTTCAGGTCTCGCGCCGGTCAGCGGCTCGGGTGCCCGTCGTCGATCTCGCCGGCCAATGCCCTGGCCGCCGCCACGTCGTCCGGCCCGAATCCCTCGAAGCCGCTGCGGTGGTACTGCTCGGCCTGGCCGTCGATCCACCGGCCGTGCGCCTCCCACGCGGCCTGCTTGCTGGTGCCGAGCGCGGCCCCGATCTGCGACCACGACGCGCCCGCGCCGCGCGCCGACCGCACCGCCAGCTGGCGGCCGTACCCGGCCTTGCGGGCGAGCACCTCGCCGAGGGCCAGCAGCTCCAGCGCCTCCTCCTGGGTGAGCGGCGGGCTCGCGAACCGCGGCTCGTCCTCGTCGGCCGCCGTGGACGCCATCGCGTCCCGGGTGCGTAGTTCGTCGTAGCGGGCGGCAGCGGTCAGCAGGGTGAACCGCGCGTCGAGCATGTCGGGAGTGACCATGGTTCCGAGTATTTCGTCAAGTCATCTTGACGTCAAGATGCCTTGACGGTGAGATCATCGTCTCTCATGGGGCCGAGGAACAGCGGATGCTCATCCCGAGGGCCTACCTGGGCTTCATCGGTGCGGGGTCTCCGGGGCGGATCGGGGCACCAGCCGGATGATCGGCAGTTCCCGGTCCGTCTTGTCCTGGTACTGGGCGAAACGGGGCGCGGCGGCGGTGATCTGCTCCCAGGCTTGTTCGCGCTCCGCCCCGTGGAGTTGCTCGGCGACCACCGCCACCGTGCGCCCCCCGACCTCGACCCGGACCTTGTCGGGATGCGCGGCGAGGTTGTGGTACCAGGCCGGATTGCCCGCCGCCCCGGCCGCCGAGGCCACGATCAGCCAACTGTCGTCCCCGCCGGGGAAGTAGCCGACCGGGGTCGTCCGCTCCAGCCCGCTCTTGCGTCCGACGCTCGTCAGGACCAGGGCGTTGAAGCCCATGGACGTGGCGCCGCCCGTACGGCGGATCCGCCTGGCCATCAGCTTGTTCAACGATCGAAACACCCAGCCGGTGGGCTGGCGGCTACCGCGGGTCCCCGCAGGGGTGTCGAAGCTCATGTGCCCTCTTCCTGGTGGTGGACAGCCCGCCATCGTTCGTGAAGCGTACTGTACGTATCGTTAACTATATTTGCCGTGTACCATAATGCCCATGACCGCAACGGGGCAAGGGGCCGCATCAGATGGCCGGCGCACCGGCACCGACGGCACCCAGCTGGACGTCGCCACCGGCCTGGTTCAGCTCACCGGCCTCGTGCAGGGCATGTACGCGCGCGTCTCCGAACGCCACGACCTGACCCCCGTCCAGGCCAAGCTGCTGTGCGTCCTGCTCGACGGCCCCAGGGGCATGGCCGACCTGGCGCACTGCTTCGGTGTGGAGAAGGCCGCCCTCACCGGGCTCACCGACCGGGCCGAGCGGCGCGGCCTGGCCCGGCGCTCGGCCGTGCCGGGCGACCGGCGCGCACTCCAGGTGACGCTGACCGACACCGGCCGCCAGGCCGCCCTCGCCTTCCACGCCGAGGTCACCACGGAGCTCACCCGCCTCATCGCGCCGCTCACCCCCGGCAGCCGCGAGCACTTCCGCAGCGCGATGGCCGAGATCATCACAGGATGCCGTGCGGCCTCGTCGCGGCATGAGTGCTGACACCGGGACTCACCCGTGGCCCGCAGGCTGGCAGCCGGCGGCCCCCTCGCCTGCTGAAGCCTGGTTCGGCAGCCCCCGTGATTGGCTTGGATCATGACGCCACAGGAGGAGTTCGACGCGTTCCTGGGCCGGGTGACCGGCGACCCGGGGGTGCTCGGGGTGGTGCTGAGCGGGTCGCGGGCGCGGGAGGGCGTCGCGACGGCTCACTCGGACTACGACGTGACGCTGGTGACCGCCGACGGGGTGCCGTCGGCGGAGGCGCGGCGGGACGCGCGCCTGGACGTGTCGGTGATGCCGCTGGCGGAGTTCCGTGAGCACGCCCTGCCCGGGTCGGGGACCGAGTGGAACCGGTACGCCTTCACGCGCGCCCGGGTGCTGAAGGACACCGCCGCCGGGCTCGTCGGCGGCCTCGTCGCCGCGAAGGGCCGCCTGACGCCGTCCGAGGCCGCCGCGGTGGCGCCCGCCGCGCTGGACGCCTTCCTCAACGGCGTGTACCGCTGCCTGAAGAACGCGCGGGACGGCGACGCGACCGGGGCCCGGCTGGACGCCGCCGAGGCCCTTCCCCACCACCTGACCTACGTGTTCGCGCTGCACGGGCGGGTGCGGCCGTACAACAAGTACCTGGCCTGGGAGCTGGACCGCCACCCGCTGCCGCGCCCCGAGTGGTCCCGCGAGCACCTCCTCGGCCTGCTGTCCGAGGCCTTGTCCCCCGCCGCCGCGCCCGCCGTGCGGCGGCTGCTGACCGAGCTGGAACCACACGCCCGCGCCGCCGGCCACGGCTCCGTCCTGGACTCCTGGGGCGACGACCTGAGGTTCATGCTCGGTCACGGCGAGTGCGCGGCGCCGGACGGGGGAGGTCACCCCGGGTGAGGAGTACGAGGCTGGCGGGCGCCCGGGTGCTGATCACCGGCGCGTCCTCGGGCATCGGCGCCGCCACCGCCCGCGCCATGGCCCCCACCGGCGCCCGCCTCCTGCTCACCGGCCGCGACCGCACCCGGCTTGCCGCCGTCGCCGCCGAGACCGGCGCGCGAGCCCTGGTCTGCGACCTGACCGCCCCGGACGCGGCGGCCCGCGCCACCGCCCCGGCACCCGGGCACGCGGAGGTCGCGGGGAGCGCCGGGGTCGTGGAGGCACACGGGGTCGCCGGGCTGGTCGCGGCGGCAGGGACGGTGGACGTCCTGGTGGCCAACGCGGGGGCGGGGTGGGCGGGGGCGTTCACCGCGATGCCGCCGCAGGAGCTGGAGCGGCTGGTGGTGCTGAATCTGACGGTGCCGATGCTGCTGACCCGGTTGCTGCTGCCCGGCATGATCGAGTCGGGGCGGGGACATGTGGTGCTGGTCGCCTCGATCGCGGGGGCCGTCGGGGTGCGGGACGAGGCGGTGTACTCGGCGGCCAAGGCGGGGCTGCTGGTGTTCGCCGAGTCGCTGCGGCACGAACTGCGCGGGCCCGGGGCTCCGGGCGTCTCGGTGGTCCTGCCCGGCGTCGTCGACACCCCGTTCTTCGCCCGCAGGGGCGCCCCGTACGCCCGCCGCCACCCGGCGCCGATCCCCGCCGAGCGGGTGGCCCGCGCCGTCGTCGCGGCCGTGGAGCGCGGCCGCCCCGAGTCCTACGTCCCCGCGTGGCTCCGCCTGCCCGCCCGCCTGCGCGGCGCGGCCCCCGGCCCGTTCCGCCTGCTCGCGCGCCGCGCCGGCGGGTCAGCCGGTCCGCAGCGCCCGTAGGGACTCGCGCAGCGAGGTGAGGGTGGCGAAGACGGCGGTCGGCTCGTATCCGCAGTGGGCCATGCAGTTGGCGCAGCGGGGGTCGTGGCCCCGGCCGTAGGAGTCCCAGTCGGTGCCCTCGACCAGCTCGCGGTAGGTCTCGGCGTAGCCGTCGGCCATCAGGTAGCAGGGCCGCTGCCAGCCGAGCAGGGAGTACGACGGGATCGCCCACGCCGTGCAGGGGAAGTCGGCCTTCCCCTCCAGGAAGTCCAGGAACAAGGGTGAGTGGTTGAGGCGCCAGCGGCGGCGGTTGCCGCCCGCGAACGCGGCGCGGAACAGGGCACGGGTCTGGGTGACGCCGAGGAAGTGCTCCTGGTCGGGGGCCTTCTCGTAGGCGTAGGCGGGGGAGATCATCATCTGGTCGACGGCCAGGTCGTCGTTGAGGTAGTCGAGCACCTCGACGACCGTGCGGGCGGTGTCGGTGGAGAAGAACGTCGTGTTGGTGGTCACCCGGAAGCCGCGGCGGCGGCACTCGCGCACGGCCTCCACGGCCGCGTCGAACGTCCCCGGGTGGCACACCGAGGCGTCGTGGCGTTCGCGCAGGCCGTCGATGTGCACGGTCCAGGAGAAGTACCGCGAGGGCGTGAACTGGTCGATCTTCTTGGGGATGAGCAGGGCGTTGGTGCACAGGAACACGTAGTGCCTGCGGGCGACCAGTTCCCGGACCATCTCGCCGATCTGCGGGTGCATCAGGGGCTCGCCGCCCGCGATGGACACCATCGGCGCGCCGCTCTCCTCGACGGCGGCCACGGCCTGCTCCACCGGCATGCGCTGCCGTAGCACGTCGGCCGGGTGCTGGATCTTGCCGCAGCCCGCGCACGCCAGGTTGCACGCGAACAACGGCTCCAGCTCCACCAGCAGCGGGAACTTGGCTCGGCCGCGCAGCTTCTGGCGCAGGATGTAGCCGCCGATGCGCAGGCTCTGCCGGATCGGGATCGTCATGGCCGTCCCTCCTTGGCGTGTACGGACGCCGCCCATCGCGCGAGCACGGGCCCGAGCCGCCGCAGCACGCGCCGGGCCCGCACCCCGCCCCGCAGGGCGGCGAGACTGGGCAGCGGCGCGGCGGGGGTGTCCACCACGACGCGGACCACGGCCAGCGGCCGGTCCGCCGCGACCGCCTCCGCCAGTGGCCAGGACTCCATGTCCACCACCCGGGCGCCGGTGGCGGCCAGCCGCGCGCGGGCGGCGCCGGTCACCAGGCGGTCGCAGGTGAGCAGCGCACCGGTCTGGGCGGGGATCCCTTCGCGGGCGAGTTCCTCGGCGAGCTCGTCCGCCAGGGGGCACGGCAGCGTCCGGTCCCGGTAGCGGACCTCGTTCGCCACCAGCGCCTCCCCCGGCCGCAGCCCGTCGTCCAAGGCCCCGCCGAAGCCGGTCACGGCCATCGCCCGGTAGCCGTCCAGCCGGGGCACGGCCCGTGCGGCCCGGCGTGGCCCCATCCCGGTGCGCACCACCGCGACACCGTCACCCGGCCGCAGCCCCCGCGCCACGGCCCGCGCCTCGACGCCCAGCGCCACGCAGATCACCAGACCGTTCACCCGGCGCCCTCCTCCACGGCGGTCGGCCACGCTTTCCCGTCGTCCAAGCGGTCCGCGGCGGACGGGTTCGGATCCCCGTCGCCCGGGCCGTCTCCCGTGGCGGGTGGACACGGATCCACGGCATCCGGGTCGTCGTGCCGCCCGGCGCGCAGGTAGCGGCCCAGGGCGATGATCGGGAAGACCAGCCGGTACAGGTGGTAGTTGATGTAGAAGTCGCCGGGGAAGCCGGTGCCGGTGTAGTGCGGCTCGTCCCAGGTGCCGTCGGGGCGCAGGTCGCTCACCAGCCGGCGCACGCCCGCCTCCACGGCCGGGGAGCGTTCACCGGCGGCGAGCAGGGCGATCAGCGCCCAGGCGGTCTGGGACGGCGTGGAGTGGCCGCGGCCGATCCACGCCGGGTCGCGGTAGGAGCGCATGTCCTCGCCCCAGCCGCCGTCGGGGTTCTGGTGCCGTTCCAGCCACGCGACCGCCCGCCGCACCGCGGGGGCGTGCGGAGGGATGCCGGCGGCGGCGAGGGCGGGCAGCACGGCGCCGGTGCCGTAGACGTGGTTGGCGCCCCAGCGGCCGAACCACGACCCGTCGGGCTCCTGGGCCCGCAGCAGCCAGGCCACCCCGCGCCGCAGCACGGCGGGGTCGGCGGGCGGCTCGCAGGCCAGCGCCTCCACCACATGCGCGGTGACGTCGGCGGACGGCGGGTCGATCACCGCGCCGAAGTCGCAGAACGGCAGCCTCCTGATCAGCGCGCGGGTGTTGTCGGCGTCGAACGCCGCGAACCCGCCGTCCCGGCAGGCCATGCCCGCCATCCAGCGCACCGCCCGCCCTACGGCCGGCCGTACTCCCTCCAGCGGCACCCGGCGCAGCGCCAGCACCACCTCGGCGGTGTCGTCGGTGTCGGGGTAGCCGTCGTTGTCGAACTCGAACGCCCACCCGCCGGGCGGCAGGCCGGGGCGCCGCACCGCCCAGTCGCCCGGGCAGCGGACCTCCTCGCCGAGCAGCCACGCGGCGCCCTCGGCGACGGCGGGGTGGGTGGCGGGCAGACCGGCGTCCAGCAGCGCGGTGACGGCCAGCGCGGTGTCCCACACCGGGGACTGGCACGCCTCCATGCGCCGCCCCCGCTCGTCGCGGACGGTGAAGCGGTCGAGTCCTTGGAGGCCGCGCCGCATCACCGGGTGGCCGACGTCGTAGCCGGACAGGTTCAGCGCGATCAGTGAGTACACCCACGGCGGCTGGATGCCGCCCCACGACCCGTCGGCCTCCTGCCGCGTCACGATCCACTCGGTGGCCCGCCGCAGCGCCGCGCGGCGCAGGCCCGGCAGCGGGTGGCGCTGGTAGCGGCGCAGCACGCGGTCCAGAACGCCGAGCGCCCCGCCGTGGCCGCCGCGCCGCGCGGGGCGGCCGGTCCGCAGCTCGGCCAGGTCGAACGGCAGCGGGCGCACCGGCCGGTGCGCGGCCACGACGGTCAGCGGCACGATGGTCTGCCGGGCCCAGCACGCCCAGTCGTACACGTTGAGCGGGCACCACGGCGGCAGGAAGATCATCTCAGCGGGCAGCGCGGGCAGGTCGTCCCACCGCCACTGCCCGAACAACGCCAGCCAGATCCGCGTGAACACCCGCGCGGCCCCGATCCCCCCGCCCCGCCGCACGAACGCCGCCGCGGCCCGCATGTGCGGCTCGCCCGGCGGGTCCCCCGCCAGCCGCAGCGCCGTGTAGGCCTCGACGGTGGTGGACAGGTCGCCCGGCCCGCCGTAGTAGTTGGCCCACGTGCCGTCGTCCCGCTGCTGTGACCGTATCCACCGCGCCGCGTCGGCGGTGTCCCCGTCGTCCCGCACCCCGAGGAACTCCCGCAACAGCAGATCCTCGGCGTCCATCGTGACGTTGGTCTCCAGCTCCCCCTTCCACCAGCCCTGCGGTGACCGCAGCCCGATCAGGTGCTCACACGCGGCCCCGAGCGCGTGTCCGGCATCGGAGACATGTCCGGCGCCGGGGATATATCCGGCGGCGGGGAGGTGTGTGGTGGCAGTGGGGGGCGCCGATGTGGTGGGCGGCGTGGTGGTTTGTGCCGGAGTTGTGTTCGCCGGGCTCGTGTCGGCGTTCGTGTCGGCTGTGGTGGGCGGTGTAGTGGTTTGTGCCGCGGTTGTGTTCGCCGGGCTTGTGTCGGCGGTCATGTCAGTGGTCCCGGGCGGTGATGAACGCGGCGATGTCCAGGAACTCGGTGCGGACGGACGGGGGGAGGACGGCGTCGGCGAGGTGGCGCTGGGCCACGTCCAGGCGGTGTTTGGCCTCGGCTTCGGCCCAGGCTCGGCCGCCGGCGTCCTCCACCAGGCGGGCCGCCTCGCGTAGTTCGTACTCCGCCAGCGGGCCGGGGCCGGCGAGCAGGCCGGCCAGGCGTGCCCCGGCGGGGGTGCCGCCGGTGAGGGCGGCCACCACGGGCAGGGTCTTCTTGCGGGCCCGCAGGTCCGACAGCACCGGCTTGCCGGTGGTCTCGGGGCTGCCCCAGATGCCGAGCAGGTCGTCGACCAGCTGGAACGCCAGCCCTGCCTCGGCGCCGAACGCCGCTAGGGCCTGCGGCAGCGCGGGGGGTGCCCCCGCGGCGAGGGCCCCGATGGCGCAGGAGCAGGCCAGCAGCGCGCCGGTCTTGTCGGCCGACATGCGCAGGCACTCCTCCAGGCCCACCTCGGCGCGCCGCTCGAACTCCAGGTCCATGGCCTGCCCGGCGATGAGGCGGCGGGTCGCCGCACTCAGCGAGTGCGCCGCCGCGGCGTGCCCGGGGGTGCCCGCGGCGGCGAGCAGCTCACCGGCCAGCGCGAGCAGCGCGTCCCCGGCCAGGATCGCCTCGGACCGGCCGAACAGCGTCCAGGCGGCCGGGCGGTGCCTGCGGACGCGGTCGCCGTCCATGATGTCGTCGTGCAGCAGCGAGAACGCGTGCACCAGCTCCACCGCCGCCGCGGACGGCAGATCCGGCGGGGCTCCGGCCGCGCGGGCCGACAACACCGCGAGCGCGGGGCGCAGCGCCTTGCCGCCGGCGTCGGCGGGGCGGCCCTCGTGGTCGGCCCAGCCCAGGTGGTACGCGGCGACCCGCCGGGTGACCGGATCGAGCAGGCCGACCGCCGCGCGCAGCGCCGGGGCGACCAGCTCGCGGGCCGCGGGCAACGCCGGGGGCACCAGCGGCGTCATGACGCGGCCCCCTCGCGCAAATGGCGCCGGACCAGGCGGGCGGCGGTGAGTCCGCTGCGCACGGCACCCTCCATCGTGTCGGGCCAGCCCGTGTCGGTCCACGCGCCGGCGAGGTACAGGCCGGGCCACCGGGTGGCGGCGCCGGGGCGCAGGGCGCCGCTGCCGGGGCCCTGGCAAAACGTGGCGCGGCGCTCACGGGTGACGAAGAAGTCGGTGAGCCGCGCGGAGGCGGCGGCGGGAAGGATGCGCCGCAGCTCGGGGTCGAACTCGGCGCGCACCCGGGCGGACGGCAGGTCGATCCACCGGTCGGCGGCCGACACCGACACCGTGAGGTACTGCCCGCGGTCCAGCCCCGCCACGCCGGTCTTGTCGAAGATCCACTGGACGGGCGAGCCGACGACCGCGGCGAACGGCAGGCCGGTGACCCGCCGGTCGTACACGGCGTGCACGTTGACGATGGGGCTGGACCGCAGGCCCGCCCACCGGTCCCGGCCCGGCGCCGCGCCGTCGGGCACCAGCCGGGCGGCCTGCTCGTGCGGCACGGCCAGCACCACGGCCGAGGCCTCCACCCGCCGCCCGTCCACCATCAGCGCCGGCCCGGGCAGCACCGCGCCGACCTTCGCCGACAGGCGCACCCGGCCGCCACGCCGGGCGATGGCCCGCTCGGCCGCAGTGCCGTGCAGCTCGCCGAGCGGCACGGCGGGGACGCCGATGTCGGCCGCGTCGGCCCGGCCGAGCAGCGCGGTGCGGAACACCTTGACCGCCGCGCCGAGCGCCGCGTGGTCGGCGGTGACGTTGAGGGCCGCGACGGTGAACAGCTCCCACACCGCGTGCCGCGCCGGTCCGCGCTGCCCGTGCCCGTCCAGCCAGGTGCCGAGGTCCACCAGGTCCAGCCGCGGGTCGGCGGGATCGAGCCGGGCCAGCGCCAGCGACCCGCGCACCGCGCGCATCCGGTCCCCCGGCCCGAGCAGCGAGTACGTCGCCAGCGCGGGCAGCAGGTGGAACGGCCCCGGCAGCGCCGCGCGGCGCAGCCGCCCTTCCCGGCCGCCCGGGGTGAGGACCCGCACGTCGAACCGGTCCTGCATCCGCACCCGCCTGGCCCCGCCGATCCGGTCGAGCAGCCCCCGGTAGGCGGTGCAGCAGCGCAGGAACACGTGCTGGCCGTTGTCGACCATCAGGTCGCCCCGCGCGAACGAATGCGTGGCGCCGCCCAGCCGGGGCCGCGCCTCGTACAGCGTGACCCGGTGCCCCGCCTCCCCGAGCGCCACGGCGGCGGCGATCCCCGCCAGCCCCCCGCCCACGACCGCGACCGGCGGCCCGCTCACCGCCCGGCCCCTCTGCGGACGCGCGGCGTCCCCGCGCCCGGCGTGCGGGCAGGGACGCGGGACGGCCCGCTGTGTACGCGCGGTGTCCCGCCGTCCGGCGTGCGGGGGTTCACCGTCCGGCTCCGGCCAGGGCGCGGGCCGCGACCATCGCCTTCTCCCAGGCGGGCAGGGACGACCGCCCGGCCAGGGCCTCGGCGGGGCACGCGGCGATGCGGTCCAGCAGGCCGCGGTAGATCCCGGCCATCGCCGCGGTGCACGCGGCGCTGCGCCGGTCCAGCAGCGGCGGCAGGCGCATGCCCTGGGCGTACCAGTCGCGGGCCCTGGCGGTCTGGAACCGCATCAGGGCGTCCAGCCGGTCCGGCGGGTCGGTGAACCGGCCCGCGTCGTCCAGCGCCAGGGTGCAGCCGAACCGCTCCAGGTCCTCGGCCGGCAGGTACACCCGCCCGGCCAGGCGGTCCTCGTGCACGTCGCGCAGGATGTTGGTGAGCTGCAGCGCCACCCCGAGCGCGTCGGCCAGCGGCGCGGTCGCCTTGGGGTCGGCCGGGCCGAACACCCCGAGCGACAACCGGCCCACCGACCCGGCCACCCGGCGGCAGTACCCCAGCAGGTCGTCGAACCCGGCGAACGTCGCGCCGTTCACGTCGGCGGCGCACCCGTCGATCAGCTCCTCGAACGCCGCCAGCGGGATGGGGTAGCGGCGCGCCGCGTCGAACAGCGCCACCATCACCAGGTCGCCGTGCCTCGGGCGGCGGGCGTGCAGCGCGCGGCGGGCCGCGGCCAGCAGCGCCAGCCGCTGGTCGGCCGGGCCGTGCCCGTCACCGATGTCGTCGATGCGGCGCGCGAACGCGTACACGGCGCTCAGCGCGCGGCGCTTGGGGGCCTGGAGCAGGCGGATGCCGTAGGAGAAGTTCCTGGCCCGGGTGCGGACGATCCGCTCGCAGTGCCGGTAGGCGTGGGACGCCGTCACCGGGTCACCTCCCCGTCACCAGCGCGCGCAGCCACGCGCCCGCCACCCGGGCGCGGCGTGGCCGGACGGTTCCCGCGAGCACGTCGTGGCCGGACCGTTCCAGCGCCGCGACCGTCGCCCGGCCCCCGGCGACGTACCCGGCGACCGCGGCCCGCGCGTACCCGCTCAGCGAGGCCAGCAGCGGCGCCCCGGCGTCCAGCAGCCGCGCGGCCCGCGCGGCCTGCACCGCGACCACCCGCCGCAGCGGCGCCGGGGTGGCCGTCCCGGCCAGGTCGCGCTCGGCGCAGCCGTAGCGGCGCAGGTCCTCGGCGGGCAGGTAGATCCGTCCCCGGCGGTAGTCCTCGCCGACGTCCTGGCAGTGCTCGATGACCTGCAACGCCGAGCACACCCGGTCCGACAGCGGCACCCGGGCGGCCTCGGCGGCGCCGAACACGTGCAGCACGATGTGCCCGACCGGGTTGGCGGAGAACGCGCAGTACCCCAGCAGGTCGTCGAACGTCTCGTACCGGGTTACGGCCTGGTCGCGCCGGTTGGCCTCCACCAGCCGGTGGAACGGCTCGGCCGGCACCGCGCACTCCCGCACCGTGCGGGTCAGGCCCCGGACCGCCGGGTGCCGAGGGCCGCGCCCGGCGTACAGGCGGCGCAGGTCGGCGTCGATCTCGTCCAGCAGCCTCGGCCGGTCCCGCGGATCGTTCTCGTCGCCGATGTCGTCCACGTGGCGCGCGAAACCGTACACGGCGAAAAGATGGTCCCGATATCGGCCGGTCAGCACGCGCGAGGCGACCGGGAAATTCTCCCGGCCCGCTCTCGAAATGACGTCCCGCCCCGATGACATGGCTTCTCTATTGCCAGCGCACGGCTCCGTAAACTGCCAGGTCACCGGCCATACCCGCCGGAGGCCACATCCCGCCCGGCACCAGGTACAGCAAGGGTACCGCCTCATTACCGATTCCAGGACGAGCCTTTTCCATTACCACCGGAATAACGTGCCGCGAATCGCACGCGGTACCGCCGGGACCCTCAATTAGCCGAACATTTCCCGTTTCCCGGCTTTATCGCCGTCCCGGCGCGGAGACCGTGACCTGGCACCCGCTTCTCCAGGAGGACCCGTGGCCATCCCGCCGCCGGACGCCGTGCTCGCCCAGCGGCCCCACCGCCAGCCCTTCCGCGCGGCAGCGGTCCACCAGCTCGGGCAGCGCGCCGAGCGCCGAACGCCACGACCCGGCGGCGGAGGTGTGGTCGCAGTCGTGCAGCAGCACGGTGGCGCCGCCGCGCAGGCCGGGCGTCACGGCGGCCAGCACCGAACCGGGGGTGGCCGACGCGGTCCAGTCCTTCCCCCACACGGTCCACAGCACCGGCCGCAGCCGCAGCATCCGCGCCGCCGCCAGCGCCTCGGCGCTGAGCACGCCGTACGGCGGCCGGTACCAGTGCGGGCGGGCCCCGGTGACGTCCCGCACCAGCCGTGCCGCCGCCGCCATCTCCCCGGCCACCGCCCCGGGGCGGGCCAGCAGCGCGTTGACGTGCCGCCACCCGTGCACCGCCACCTCGTGCCCCTCCGCGGCGATCCGGCGGCCGAACTCCGGATGGCGCTCCAGCGTCTCCCCCAGCACGAAGAACGTGGCCCGGCAGTCCAGCCGCCGCAACTCCCGCAGGAAACACGGGGTGGACACCGGATCGGGCCCGTCGTCGAAGGTCAGCGCCACATGACCCCGGTCCCCCTCCCCCGCCAGCGCGGGCACCAGCCGCCGCACCCCGCCGAGCCACGTCGCCGCGGGCGCCGCGTACGCCAGCGCGGCCCCGCCCGCCACCGCCGCGCACGCGGCCACCGCGCGCACCCGGTCAGCCCCCGTCCGGGGAGGGAAGAATGACCGCCCGGCGGGTGCTCGTCCTCACCGCGTCCATGGGCGCCGGACACGACGGGGTGGCCGGCGAACTGGCCAGGCGCCTCACTCTGGACGGCGCGCGGGTACTGGTCATCGACGTCCTCCGGTTGCTCCCCCTGCGGCTGGGGCCGCTGCTGCGCTGGTGGTACCGCACCACGGTCCTGCGCACACCCTGGATCTACGAGATCGTCTACCAGGTCTTCTTCGTCCCCCGGCGGCACACCCGCGGCCCCTCCGCCGCCCCGCTGGCCCGGCTGGCCGCCGCCCGGCTGGCGCGGATCGCGGCGGACTTCGCCCCAGGCGAGGTCGTCTCCACGTTCCACCTGGCCGCCCAGGTCACCGGCCTGATGAGGGCCCGCGGCACCCTGCACGCGCCGAGCACGGTGCTGGTGACGGACTTCGCGATCCACCTGCTCTGGCTGCACCCCGGCAACGACCGCTACCTGTGCCCGTCCCCCGACGCCGCGGCGCGCGTCACCGCGCTCACCCGGCGCCCCGCGAGCACCTACGCCCCGCTGGTACGGCCCGCCTTCCACGCCCCCGCCCGGCCCGGCGGGATCCGCGCGCGCGTCGGGGCCGGGCCGCGCGACCGTCTGGTGCTGGTGTCGGCGGGCGCGTGGGGAGCGGGACACGTCACCGCCACCGCCCGGACTCTGGCGGCGTCCGGGCGCTACACCCCGGTGGTGCTGTGCGGGGGCAACGCCCGGCTGCGCCGCCGCCTGGCCGCCGCCGGGCTCGGGCCGGTGCTGGGCTGGCGCGACGACCTGCCCGAGCTCATGGCGGCGGCGTACGCCCTGGTCGACAACGCCGCCGGCCTGACCTGCGTGGAGGCCTTCGCCGCAGGCCTGCCCGTCGTCTCCCACCGCCCCATCCCCGGCCACGGCCGCGACGGCGCCCTGGCCATGGCCCGGGCAGGCCTCACCACGCACGCCCCCGGCGCCGCGGCCCTGCTCGCCGCCCTCGACCACCTGGCCGACCCCCGCCACCGCGCGCGCCAGGTGGCGGCGGCCTCCGCCCTGTTCACCGCCCCGCCCGCCTGCGGTACACCGGCTACGCCCATCAGCGGGACGCCGGCCCGCTCCGTCAGACGCATCCGGATCGAACGAGAGCCCGTCACCGGCTCGGCTGTGCCGCCTGTCTCGGGTCACCCGTGGCAGGATTTCGACCTGTACCCGTGACCCTGCTACCTACGAGGACGAGCGCCCATGATGCGCGATGAGAAACTCGGTGATTTCCTCGTGAGACTCGCCGATCGCGTACCGGCTCCAGGTGGGGGCGCGTCGGCGGCACTACACGCGGCGCAGGCGGCGGCGCTGCTGGGCATGGTCGCCCGCTACACCACCGGCGGCAAGTACGCCGAGCACCAGGACCGGATCGAACAGATCATCGTCGAGACCGACGCGCTCCGCACCCAGGCCCTCCAGCTGGCCGAGGACGACGCGGCGGCGTTCACCGCCGTCACCGACGCCTACAAGCTGCCGAAAGACAGCGAGTCGGACAGATCCGTACGTTCGGCCGCCATCGCCGCCGCTCTGGCAGGAGCCGCCCGACCTCCCGCCGGCGTGATCGACCTGGCATCCGCCGTCATCGACTCAGCCGAGGAGCTCCTGCTGATCGGCAACCGCAACGTCATCACCGATGTGGCCGCCGCGACGGAGGCCGCCCGCGCGGCGGCGACCACGGCCCGGGTGAACATCGAGGTCAACCTGTCCGGGATCAAGGACGCGTCCGTTCGCACCGGCCTGACGGCCCGAGCCGCGGAGGTGGACGACCTGGCCACGCGCGCCGAGCGGGTCACCGCCGCCGTCCGCGAGGAGATCGTCCGGTGACCGCCACCGCACTGTCCGGCAAGGAGCTGGCCACCGAGATCCGAGCAGAGACGGCGGCCCGGGCCGCCGAGCTCACCGCCGCCGGAAGACCGCCCACGCTCGCGGTCGTCGTCGCCACGGCCGACGAGTCCAGCGCATGGTACGTCCGGTCCATCGCCAGGGCCGCCGAGAAGGCCGGCGTCCACTGTGACGTGATCGACGTGGGACCGCACGCCGCGGCGGCCGGAATCGCCGGCACGCTCGTTCGTCTCAACGCCGACGACGCCGTACACGGCGTCATCCTGCAAACGCCGCTCCCCGAAGGCGTCAACGCCCAGGAGATGGCTTTGGCCATCGACGTAGGCAAAGACGTCGACGGAGCCAACCCGGCCTCACTGGGCCGCCTGGCCGCGGGTCTGCCCGCTTTCGCCCCCGCCACCGCTCAAGCCGTCGTCGCCATCCTCGATCATCACGGCATCGAGTTGAGCGGACGGCCCGTCGCGATGGTCGGGCGTTCCACGGTTGTCGGCAAGCCCGCCGCGCACCTGCTTCTCGATCGGAACGCCACCGTCACCATCTGCCATTCGCGGACCAGGGATCTGGCCGCCGTCACCCGCGCGGCCGAGGTGGTCGTGGCCGCCGTCGGACGTGCCGGGTTGATCACCGCCGAGTACGTCTCTCCCGGCGCCGTGGTCGTGGACGTCGGAACCAACCCGACCGGCGACGGCGGGCTGGCAGGAGACGTGGACGCCGCGTCGGTCGGCGCGGTGGCCGCGGCCCTGACCCCGGTCCCGGGCGGGGTGGGTCCGGTGACGACCGCCCTCCTGTTGTCGCACACCGTGCAAGCCGCCGCCCGCGTCCGGGCCGGCGGGTAAGCGGCAGCCATCAGGGCCGGACGGCTGCGAAACACAGCGGTCTCCAAACCGAAGCGCCCCGGCCACGGACCACCCGAAACCGTTGATCAGTCAGGAACAGTGGGCCGTGCGTGCGCGCTCGTAGAGCATCCGCCGGTCACCCCGGCGGTCCCGCCGGGCGGCGCGGGCAGGGTGCCGGCCGCCACCGGTCCGGCACCCCTTCACTCGACGTGTCCCCGGTCGAGGTGGTCCCGCTAGTGGTTGACCCAGGCGCCGCAGCCGACGGCGGCCGGGTAGCCGTAACACACCTGGTTGCGGACGATCGTGAGACCGGCCGGGGCGTTCGTCGTCGGGCACCCGTCGTGGGCCGTCCAGTCGGTGAGCTGGCGGATGACGCCGTCACTCGTCACGTACCAGGCGATCACGGGGTGCGCGTCCCCCCGGGTGTCGCAGGCCGAGATCGTCTGGTGGCTGTTGTAGACCCTGCTGCTCCCCGCCGTCAGGCCGTTGACGTACACGACCGCCACGGCGTCGTGCGCGGATGCCGGGCTCGCCGAGATGCCGACCAGGCCCAGCCCGACGGTGAGGGCCAGGAGCAGGGTGGACGTCGCTCTCCACAGGGCGCGCGTGGTCATCGGGTATCCCTTCACGGCGAGGGTCGCTCGCCAGGTCGAGGGATCGAGGCCTGTCCCCGATCCGTGGCCCACACGCCGGCCGGCCGGGCGGTGTGGCTGCCTGCACACGATCCGAACACGATCCGGCAAACCGGATCGGGCGCACAGCCTTTAGTGAAGTGGAAGCCGTTGCCTGAGTGCGAGGAGTTTCGACCTCGGTCGAATAGCGCAGCTAAGCGGGCCGCGCATCGCCATCGCCGTGGCCCCGCCGCCGTACCCACTGATCAACCGAGTGGCGGCCGGCCGGAGGCGCAGGAAGCACAAGGAATATTTAAGTGACTTTAGTTGACTAATAAGGAGTGTCAACCGGAGTTGCTTGAGGCGTGCCGATGAACCACGCCGACTGCGCCAGCAGGCAACTCCCGCAGACCATCAACGCGATCCCCGTCAGCTCCGGCAGGATCCACACCCCCGTACGGATCTCCTCGCCGAACATGGTCGTCCCGTACACGATGGACGCCACCGGATCACTCAGCGTCAACGCCGGCTGCGCCGCCACCAGAGTCCCGCTCTGCAACGCGTTCTGCAGCAGGAACAGGCTGCACAACCCCGCCACCACCATCGCGTACACCTGCCACGTCACCGGCAGGACCGACACGTCCTCCTCCAGCACCATCGTCGCCTGCTTGATGAACGTCGCCGTGAACGCGAACCCCACCCCCGCCGCCACCCCGAACGCCACCGCCCGCCCCGCCCCCACCGTGACCCGCGCCACCAGCACCAGCGCGCAGACCGTCGCCAGCGTCCCCGCCGTCGCCATCACCCACCCCAGCACGTCCGGCCCGCCGTCACCCGGCCGCGGCGACGCCGCGAACAACAACAACGCCAGCCCACCCGTCAGCAACCCGATCGCCAGCCACGACCGTCCGCCCAGCCGGATCCCGAACACCCGCGACACCAAGATCATCGTGAACGGCAGCTCACTGATCAGCACCGGCTGCACCAACGCCAGCCCACCCTGCGACAACGCCGCCGCCTGGAACGCGAACCCCAAAATCAGCGCCCCGATCCCCCCGAACCACACCGGAGACCGGAGCAACGCCCAGATCAGGCCGAGCCGCATCGCCACCCGCTCCGGCACCCGCCGCGCCGCGAGCCGCTGCAACACCGACGCCACCGCGTTGCTCGCCGCGGCGAACACCGCCAGCACGACCGCGATCACCGATCCCCCGCCCCGGACTTCACCAGGAACCGCGACCGCCCCAGCAACACGATCCCCGTCACCATCGCGATCAGGCCGATCACCTCCGCCGCCAGCGCCCACGCGCTCAGCTCCAGACGCTCAGCGAAGATCACGATGCCCAGCACGATGCCGGTGATCGGCTCGGCCGCCGTCGTCGCGGGCAGCGAGATCCGCAACGGCGCCGCGTCGAACGCGCTCTGATTGAGCAGCAACCCCACCACCGCGACACACGGGATCACATACGGCTCCCACGACGTGGCCAGCGCCCCCGGCCCCAGCCGCAACGTGAGCAGCGAACTACGGGTCAGCACGTCCTGCAGCCCGTACAGGATGCCCGCCGAGGCCGCCAGCAACATCGCCTTCACCGGCAACGAACGACGCAGCCCCGCCAGCACCAGCACGACCGCCGCCACCACCGTGATCGCCACCACCACCCAGTGCGCCGACGAAGGAGCCGGCGACCGCCCCCCGTGCGGCTCACCGAACGCCAGGAACAACGCCACACCCCCGCTCACCAGCACCGCCCCCGTCCACTCCGCCGGACCGAGATGCTCCTGGTACACGATGTGCGCGGCCGCCAGCGCGAAGATCAGGCTCGTGGCGAACAACGGCTCCACCCGGGACACGTCCGCCTCCCAGAGCGCCAGCGCCCCGAGCAACTGCCCGCCGAACATCAGCCCGATGCCCGCCAGCCACAACGGCTGCCGGATCAGATGCACCAGCAGCCGCACCCGCAGCATCTCACCCAGCGGCTCCCGGTAGGCGGCGTGCTGCTGCGCGACGAACCCCAGCCCCAGAAGACATGCCGCCATGAGCGACACCAAGAAGATCACGCGCCCCCTCCGAAATCCCCCACCCCACCCCCGCTCCTACCCATCCCCTCCCATACGCCGCACCACAGCACGGAAAGATCGTGCCGCGGCCCGGCGGCCCGCACCCGCGAATGACCTGGTTTGATGGGACTCATGATCGTGCGTGAAGCCCACCCCGGGGAGATGACCGCCGTCGGCGAACTGCGCGTCGCCGCCTACGAGGCCGAGGGACTGCTCACCGCGCACCCCGCCTACGCCGGCATGCTGCGCGCCCTCGGCACCAACGGCCACGGCGAGGTGCTCGTCGCCGTCGAGGACGACCAGATCCTCGGCACCGCGATGATGGACCCCTACCACCCAGGCAGCGAACTCGCCACCGGCCCCAAGGAGGCCGAGATGCGCGCCCTGGCCGTCGACCCGAACGCCCAGGGCCGGGGCGTCGGCGCCACCCTGATCCGCGCCGTCCTCGACCGCGCCGCCGCCCGGGGCGCCACCTCACTCCTGCTGTCCACCCAGCCCGCCATGAAGACCGCCCAGCGCCTCTACCTCGCCCAAGGCTTCACCCGCCTCCCCAACCGCGACTGGGCCCCCATCCCCGGCTTCACCCTCCTCGCCTTCGGCCGCACCCTGAACGGCACCACCCCGCCACCGGGGTAGGTGATCACGGGCCGCAGCGCTCGCGGACACGCCAACGCCGGACAGCCAGACCTCACCCCGGGCTCGGATCGTCGCGGATGCGCAGCACCTGCCGTCTCTGCACCTCGATCTGTTCGTCGACGAACCCGGTCAAAAGCCGCAGCTGCTGCGTCGTGTACTTCGCCATCTGCTGCTCGGTCTCGGTGACCGTCTGGCTCCACATCCGCTCGGCGAACTGACGCGTCTTGGCGGTGGCGGTGATGAGAACACGCCTGCGGTCGGCGGGATCCCGCGCCCGTTCCACATGGCCCGCCTGCGCGAGCCGGTCGAGGGCGTAAGTGAGCGCGGTGGGGGCGACGCCCGCGGCCTCGGCCAGATCGCCCGCCGCCATCGGGCCCCGGGTGATGAGACACGACAGGCAGCGGGCGTCGGTGCGGTTGAGGCCCAGAACGGAACTGACGGCCTGATCGACCTGATCGGAGACGCTCTGCAGATCGGTGAGCGCCAGCATGAGCCGGTCGACCATCTGCCGCCTGGTATCGCCTGACAACGCCAACCCCTGTCTCGATGAGAGAGTCGGCGCCAGCGTAACCAGTCGGTCAGCCGAAGTCGCCGGCGTGCTCCCGGGCCCAGTCGGCGAACGTGTACGGCGGCCGGCCTATGACCTCCTGGACGGTGCCGGTCAGCACGGGCGGCCGCTCGATCGCCGCCGCCAGCTGGCCGAGGACCGCGTCGACGATCGCGGGCGGCGCGTAACGGGTCATCTGCTCGCGAGCATCGCGCACCGGGATCTCCTCCACGCGCAGGGCACGCCCGATCGCCGCCCCGATCGCGCCGACCTGATCGGCGTGCGTGATGGCCTCAGGACCGGTCAGGACATACTTCGCCCCGTGATGCCCGTCCTCGGTGAGAGCACGCACCGCGACCGCCGCGATGTCCCGCTCATGGATCGGCGCGGTGCACGCGAGCGGATACGGAATGCGGACGACGTCACCCTCCTTGATCTGCGGGGCCCAGTGCAGGCTGTTGCCGGCGAACTCGTTGGGGCGCAGGAACGTCCATCGCATACCGGTCCCGGCCACGGCCTCTTCGAACGCCGCATGGACCCGCGCCACCGCGTCCGGCTGCCGCTCGACGCCGTCCAGCACGTCGCAGGTGGACAGCAGGACGATCCGCCGCACACCGCTGCGCTCGGCGAGCTCCGCGAACGGGACCGGCACACCGCCCATCGCCATCAAATAGACGGCGCGCACCCCGCGCAGCGCCTCACGCAGCCCTTCCGGCTCACCGAGATCACCCTGAACGACCTCGGCCTCCCGCGGGAAGCGCACCTGCCCGGGAGTGCGCGACAGCGCGCGGACCGGGTGTCCCATGGCCACCAGGCCGGCGAGGACATGCCGTCCGACACTGCCCGTCGCTCCGGTCACGAGAATCATCGATGCTCCTTGGAATCTCTGCGCCAGGCGCAGGCCGCCGGTCCCCGCACCGATGATGATCACGTGCGGTCGTCTCCGTCATGGTACGCCAATTACTCCAAAAATTGGATGGTTTGCTTTGGGAGCAACTGGCTCGACGGGCGAGGTCGGCCAGCGCCACCGAGGCGGGGAATCACTCGTCTATGTCGCTGACGGGGCTCTTCCCCACCTGGTGAATGGTTTGGGCGTTTTCTATGTGTTTTGCACCAATCCGAAGCCCTTTACTTTGTAGATTTATATATGGGTGGATTTGCCGTTAAGCGCGACCGGAAGAGAGGTCAGCCGCCATGTGCCCGGGTCCAGGGCGCGGATCTCCTCCACCGTGGTGGTGAGGGCCAGGTCCGGGTGGCGGTGGAGCAGGGCCGTCAGGGCGGCCTGGGTCTGTACGCGGGCCAGGGAGGCGCCCAGGCAGAAGTGGGGGCCGTGGGAGAAGCCCAGGTGGGAGACGGAGGGGGCGGGGCGGGTGATGTCCAGGCGGGCGGGGTCGGGGAAGACGCGGGGGTCGTGGTTGGCGGAGGCGACGGCGGCGGTGATCGGGTCGCCCTTGCGGATCTCCGCGCCGTACAGCTCCACGTCCTCGCGGGCGTAACGGGGGACCGCCAGCAGGATCGGGCCGCCCCAGCGGGTGAGTTCTTCCACGGCTCGGGGCATGAGGGCGGGGTCGGCGCGCAGGGCGGCGAGCTGGCCGGGGTGGGAGAGCAGGGCCGCGACGGCGTTGGCGATGAGGTTGAAGGGCGTCTGGCCCGCCAGGACCAGGAGCCAGACCATGGTCACCATCTCGGTCTCACTCAGCCGGTCGCCGTCGTCGGCCTGGGCGCGGACCAGGTCGGACAGCAGGTCGTCCACCGGTTCCGCGCGCCGCGGCACCAGGGCCTCCTTGGCGCCGGCGATGATGCCGGGCAGCGCCTCGGCCAGCCCCTGACCCGAGCCGGACGCGATGACCGCGCCGTACTCCCGCCACCGCGGACGGTCGGAGTCGGGGATGCCGACCAGCTCGCAGATGACGTCGATGGGCAGCGGCCTGGCGAAATGCCGGAGCAGGTCGACCACGCCGTCCTCCGCGTGACCGGGCAGGTCGTCCAGCAGCCGCGCCACGATCGGCTCCATCCTCGTCCGGAACTGCTCGGCCCGGCGCGGGCTGAACGCGGGCGCGACCAGCTTGCGGAGCCGCGCGTGCTCCGCGCCCTCCATCTCCGACATGGTCCGCATGTACGGCAGGCAGTCCTCCGGCACGCCGGGCCGCAGGAAGCTGCCGGAGTTGATCTCGAACCGGGGGTCGCCCAGCATCGCGCGGGCCCCCTCGTACCGGGTCAGCGTCCACACCGGGCCGATGCCCGGGATCCGCAGCCGGGCCAGCGGTGAACGCTCCCTGACGTCCCCGTAGGCGGTGAACGGGTCGCGGATCACCTGGATGTCGGTGAGGTCGATCTCCGGGATGTCGTCGGTCATGAGCCCTCCGTCTTTCGAATGTTCAGATCATATGATCTCATCATCTGAAAGGTTGACGGTATCGTCGATCGACGCGTGATGACAACAGATGACAACAGGGGCGGGAGGACCATGGGGCGGCTCACCCGGGCGGAGACTCAGGAGCGCAACCGGGCCATGGTGCTCGCCGCCGCCAGAGACGAGTTCGCCGAGCGAGGCTTCCGCGACGCCAAGATCGACGCCATCGCCGACCGCGCCGGCCTGACCCGAGGCGCCGTCTACTCCAACTTCCCCGGCAAACGGGCCCTGTACTTCGCCGTACTGGCCGACCAGGCCGACGCCGAGCAGTCGCTACCAGGGGAACCGGGCCCGTTCGGGACGCCGGGCCCGCACCGGCCTGCCGGGGAGACACCCAGGCCGGACGGCCGGGCCGGAGCCTTCGGGGCGCCGTCCGATGGGCCGGAGGTCACCGCGCGCGAGGCCATCGGGGTGTTCGCCCGTGAGTGGGTGGCGCGGTTTCCGCTCGCCACCGACGAGCACGGTCCCGCGCGGCTCGCGCGGGACCTGATGCCGGAGATCCTCGGCGACGACCGGATCCGGCGGTCGTTCGCGCAGCTGATGAAGCTCGACGCGATCCTGCTCGGCCTGGCCCTGGAGCGGCTGCGCCCGGCCGGGGCGCCCGCCGCCCGCCTGGTGCGGGTGGCCGAGGCCGTGCTCACCACGCTGCACGGCGCGGGGCAGCTGGCCGCCGCGGCACCCGGCTTCCTCGAACCGTTCGACGTCGTCACCGTCTGCCGGGAACTGGCGGACCTGGAACTCGGCGGCGGCTGGCTCCTGGTACCCGCCGTCCCCCCGGCCCGCGCCGCCGACGACCGGTGGTCCCCGCCGCCCGCGACGGACGCGGTGCGCCGCTCCCCCGCCGACCTGACCGGCGACGGCGTGGTGGCGATCCTCGGCCTGCACCGCCTGGAGGCCGCCGAGGAGGCCGTGCGCGCCGCACCGCCCGGCACCCAGGTCACCGCCGTCCTGGTCAGCGGCGCCCCCGGCGAGCTGGCCCCCCTGGCCCGCCTGATCGTGACCGACCTGTGCGCCCCCCTGCGCCAGGCCTTCCCCCCGCACGCCTGGCCCCCCCTCCAGGTGGTCCACGACGAGACCGGCGCCCTCGCCGCCGCCGCGGGAATCCCCGCCGTCTCCGACCACACCGAGGCAGCCGTCCGCGTCAGAGCCGGCCGCGTCGTGGCCCGCGCGGAGGGCCGCTCCGCCTCCCTCGCCGCCGCGGCCCTCCCCCACCCCTCACCCCACCCTCGCTAGACCCGAGGAGGATCGGACCGGATTCCGGCGGTCTCCTGATCATCGCTGGCGTGCCGTGGGCGCGGCCGGTCATGGCATCACGACGAGTCGCCTGCCTTTGAGGTCGGTTCGCTGCCAGGCGGTCTCGATGTCGCTCAGCGGGACCTTCTCCACGTCGAAGGTGAGCTCGCCGGACCGTGTCCACGTCACGATCTGCTGGTACACCTCGCCCATGGTCTGCGGGTCGAGGCCCTTGGCCGCGCCGTAGATCTCCACGCCGGAGGTGCGCAGGCTGGACCCGGCGAGGGCGATCTCGGTGTCGGCCGACTCGCCGATCTGGACCACCCGGGTCGGCTTGCCGAACGCGAACGACCGCGGCACCAGCGCGCGCAGCAGGATCTCGCTGGGCCTCCCCCACAGGTAGTCCACCACGACGTCGTAGCCGTCCTCCCTGGCGTCGAGGTACGCCCGCGTCAGCGCCTCGTCGGAGACCGCGGTGTTGATCACCGTGTCGGCGCCGATGGCCTGCACCTCGCGCAGCTGGTCGTCGTCGCGGCCGGTGGCGACGATCCGGCCGGCGCCCAGCAGCCGGGCCACCTTGACCGCGAGCCGCCCGGCGACCCCGGTGGCGCCCTGCACCAGCACCGTCTCCCCGGGAACGAACCCCGCGGCCGTCTTCATCGACATCGCGGTGACGGCCGAGGCCATCACGGCCACCACCGCCGGGTCGATGCCGTCGGGGATCGGCATGTAGGAGCCCTGGGGCACCACGGTCTTCTCGGCGAGCGCGCCGTAGGGCAGGCGGATGTTGCCGAACCCGACGAGGGTGCCGTCCGGGAGGGCGCCGATGCCGTCGAAGGCGGGGATCGCCGGGAACCGGCCGATGTACTTCTCGCTGGCGTAGTGCGTGCCGGCCGCGATCGCCTTGTCGACGTTCTCGACGGCGACCGCCTTGACGTCGATGATCACCTCGCCGTCGCCGGCCACCGGATCGGGGAAGTCCTCATAGCGCGGGATTGCGCCGGCCTCGTGGAGCACCGCCGCCTTCATCCCAGCTCCTGACCGAACAGGCGGGCGATCCGCGTCTGCCACGCCACCAGGACGCGCGGCGGACGGGCCGGAGCGTGGTTGAACCCGTGGTGGTGCGAACGGTGGTGCGAACGGTGGTGCGTGAGCGAGTGCCGCCGCCCATGGCCGTGGCGGGCCTGGCCCTGGTGCCCGGCCGGCTGCTCGGTGTGCGCGGGAATCCCCGGAATGCGATGGGTCGCCCAGTGCAGCAGGTCGCGGAGCGAGTGCCCGTGTCTCATCGTTGCCTCCCATGGCAGAGCTCTCTATCACTGATAGAGAACTCTATCACTGATAGAGTCCGGTAGGGAGGTGCCGGGAATTGGCCCTGGACAAGCAGCGGATCGTCACCGAGGCCGTCGCGCTACTGGACGCCGAGGGTCTCGACGGCGTGACCACGCGCAAACTTGCCGCCCGGCTCGGCGTACAGTCGCCGACCCTCTACTGGCACATCCCGAACAAGGCGGCGCTGGTCACCGCGATCGCCGAGGCGATTCTCGAGCAGCAGTTCCCCGAGATGGTGTCGCCCGCCCCGGAGGAGTGCTGGCAGGACTGGCTGATCGGCCTGGCCGCGCGGCTGCGGCGCGCGTTGCTGGCCCACCCGGACGGAGCCCGGATCATCGCGGCCTCCCAGCTGTCCCTCAAGATGGCCGCCATCTCCGAACTGGCGATGAGCACGCTGGTCGCGCGGGGCATTCCTTTGCGGCAGGCTCGCCTGATCGTGTTGACGGTGTTGCGCTTCACCGTCGGCTACGTCCTGGAGGAACAGGCCGGCCGCCCCGACGCGGACGCCCTGGACGGCTTCGACATGGCCGCGTACGCCGCGGCGTACCCCACCGTGATGGCCGGTGTGGCCGAGTACTTCCAACCCGGCCGCACCGTGGATGATCTGTTCCGCGACTGCCTGGAACAGATCATCCACGGTCCTGCCGCGCGGTCCGGCCCCACGTCCTGATCGAACCGGGACCGCACCCGCCGGGACCCTCCGTCACCGCAGGTCAGGTGCTACTTCATCAGTCGGCGGGCTCGCCGAACCAGCGGGAGAGGTGGTCGTCCAGGTCCTGCTGGTCGTCGCCGATCCAGGCGACGTGGCCGTCAGGGCGTAGCAGGACGCAGGGAACATCCAGTGCCGCGGTGGGATCCGCGAGGTGGTCGACCCGGTCGGACCAGCCGCCGGCGGTCAGGCGTTCGGTGCGGTCCAGCAGCAGGCCGCGGCCGCGACGCAGCAGGCCGTAGAGGTGGCCCTGTTTCACGTCGATGTCGCGCAGGCGGCGGCCGAGCAGGTCGGGGCCGTCGCCGAAGTCGTAGCGGATGTCGATCGCGGCGATCTTCTCGATCAGATGGCGGTTCACCTCGTCGAAGTCCATCAGTTCGGTGAGCAGCCTGCGCACCGCCCGCGGGCCCGGTTCGCCAGACGTCAGTTCCCTCTGGGCGCGGGTGTTGTCCAGCACGTTCTCGGCGACCGGACGACGTTCGGCCTGGTAGGTGTCCAGCAGTGTCTCCGGCGCCCAGCCACGGATCCGCGCGGCCAGTTTCCAGCCGAGGTTGAACGCGTCCTGAACCCCCAGGTTGAGGCCCTGACCGCCGATGGGCGGATGGATGTGCGCCGCGTCGCCGGCCAGCAGCACCCGCCCGACCCGGTAACGTTCGGCCAGCCGGGTGGCATCCCCGAAGCGGGACAACCAGCGCGGGGAGTGCACGCCGAAATCGGTTCCGGCGATGGCGCGCAGCTGCTGTTTGAAATCTTCGAGGGTGGGCGGTTCCGCGCGGTCGCTGACCCCCGCGGCGGGGATCACGACGCTGTAGGCCCCCTCGCCGAAGGGTCTGAGCCAGAACGGCTTGTGGGTCTCGCCGATCTCGCTCACCCTGGCGGCGATCTCCTCCTGCGGTGCCCCCGCTTTCATCTCGCCCATGAGCGTGTCGTTCTGCGAGGGCTCGCCGGGGAAGCCGACGCCGAGCAGTTTGCGCACCGTACTGCGCGCGCCGTCACACCCGACGAGGTAGCGCGTACGCAGCCGTTCCCCGTCGGCCAGCTCGACGGTCACGCCCTCGTCGTCCTGCGCGAGACCGGCGACCGCACAACCGTGCCTGACCTGCGCGCCCAGTTCGATCGCGTGTTCTTCGAGCAGGTTGTTGATGACCGGCTGCGGGATGCCCACCAGATAGGCGTACTTGGAATCCAGGCCCTTCGGCGCGGGTTTGGCGATGGCGGCGAAGAAACCGGCGGCCGGACGCTGTCTTCCATGCCGGAGAATGCGATCCAGCAGTCCGCGCATCGCCATCAGCTCAAGACTGCGGATATGCAGACCGACGATGCGGACGAACGACGCGGGCTCGGTCTCCCTCTCCAGGACGAGGACCCGCACATCGTGCAGCCGCAGTTCGGCGGCCAGCGTCGCACCGGTCGGCCCGCACCCCGCGATGATCACATCGAAGATGAGGGGCGCGCGATCGGCGCCGGAGGCCGGCGACGAGAGTTCGGAGAGGTGGCCCGCGGTGACGTCGCGCTCGGCCGTGCCGTCCGACGACGGCTCGGCGGTGAACCGCTGAGAGTGCATAGGTGTTGCCTTTCGGGAGTGCCTTTGTTGGCGGCGCTCCCGGCGACACCTATGTCATTCGTCGCCCGACCGTGACGGGAAGGGGGAGCACCCACATCGCTACAGCGTTCATGGGGTCTCACCTCCTCAGGCGGTGTCGCAGTCAGGTGCAAGCTACAAGTCCGAACATCATCCCGTCCAGTCCTTTTCCAGCCACGTGATCACGACTCCGGAAAGGTCCGTGCGGTCGCCGGCGTGGCAGGTCAGCCGCTCGGGTTGATCCACAGCTGGATCGCCAGGGCGATGCCGATCAAGGCCACCAGCCGGCGCAGCAGAGTGGCCGGCAGGCGGCGCGCGAGGCGGGGGCCGAGCGTGGAGCCGAAGAACATGCCCAGCCCCAGCGGCGCGACGGCCGTCCAGTCGACAGGGCCGAGAACGGCGACGGCGGCGGCGGAGACGAGCGTCCCGGCGCCGAGGACCATGTTCTTCAGGGCGTTGGCGGTGGCCAGACGGGGCTCGGAGGTGATCAGGAAGAGGGCGAGGACCATCACGCCGGCCCCGGCACCGAAGTAGCCGCTGTACACCGACATCGCGATCAATCCCAGCGGTAGGACCACGCCGCCCGCTCCCGGAGGACGGCCGCGCCGATGGAGGGCGGCAAGCCGGGGCTGGGCGAGCAGGGCCAGCGAACCGGCGGCCACCAGGAACGGCACGACGCGGGCGAAGACACCCGACGGCGTGGACAGCAGCAGCAACGAGCCCGCCAGCGCGCCCAGGGCCGACAGCGGCATCCAGCGGCGCAGCCACGGTCCGCGGCCGGCCAGTTCGGGCTGTGAGGCGAGGGCCGAGCCAGGCCAGCAGGCGACGAGCGCGACGATGTTGGCCACGTTGGCCGGCAGGGCGGGAAGACCCACCGCGAGAAGGGCGGGATAGGAGATCAAGGAGGTGATGCCGCCCGCGGTGCCGACCACCCCGGCGAGCAGCCCCGCGCCGGCCAGCAGTGCGATGTCGCCGAGGCCGGTCATGACTGGACTCCTTGGGCTGCGTGTATGGCGCCTGTCTCTGCCGGATCGCCGGATGAGACGGTCAGGTCAGGCACTCCCGTAGCGCGGTGACCAGGTGGGAGGCGCGGCCGTCGCCGTGGCCGATCATGTGGTTGGTGACGTAGGCGAAGCCCACGCCGTGCTCGTCGTCGCCGAAGGAGAACTGGCCGCCGGCGCCGTCGTTGCCGAGGCTGCGCGGGCCGAGCATGGGACGGAACCGGGGGGCGTCGAGCAGGAAGCCCGATCCCCAGCGGGCGCCGACGTCGGGGAAGCCCGACCAGGAGGGGCCGGACGACAGCTCTGCCAGCGCGCCGGTGAGGGTGCCGGGGGTGAGCAGCCGGGGGGAGCCGCCGAGGCCGGTCACGGCCGCCGCGTACACCCCGGCCAGGCCGTGCGCCGAGGCGACCGCCCCGGCGCCGGGCAGTTCGGCGCGCAGCAGCGCGAGGTCGTTCCAGCCGTGGGGCTCGTCCAGGCCGGGGAAGGCGAGGGCGCCGTTCATGGTCACCATGCGGGTGATCAGCGTCTCGGGGCCGGGCATCGGGGGCCTGCCGGGGGCCTCGGTGAGGCGGGCCAGGTCGCCGGTCCGCTCGTCCGGCAGCCCGATCCACGCCCGCAGGCCGAGCCGGTCCCCGGCGGCCTCGCGGAAGTAGGCGCCGGGTGTCAGGCCGGTGACGCGCCTGATCACCTCGCCGACGAGGAAGCCGAAGACGTGGCCGTGGTACTCGTGCGCGGCTCCCGGCTCCCACAGCGGCTCCTGCTCCTCGATCGCCCGGACCACCGGGGTCCACGCCGTGATCTCCGCGAAGCTCAGCACGCGGTCCAGGACGGGCAGCCCGGCGCGGTGCCCGAGCACCATGCGCGTCGTGATCTTCTCCTTGCCGCCGCGGGCGAACTCCGGCCAGTACCGGGCCACCGGGGCGTCGAGGTCCAGCCGTCCCTCCTGGGCGAGCAGGTGGGCGCAGACGCTCACGATGCCCTTGGCGCAGGAGAAGACCGGGACGACCGTGTCCTGGTCCCACGGCCGGCCGGTCCGCTCGTCGGCGGTCCCGGCCCACAGGTTCACCACCTCGCGCCCGCCGGCGAAGACGGTGACGGCCGCGCCGTGCTCACCGTGCTCGGCGAGGTTCCGCGCGAAGGCGTCCGCGACCGCCCCGAACCGTTCGTCGGCCCATCCGCCGTGCTCCACCGTGTCACCTCGTCCGTACCGAACATCGCGCACATAGGGGCACAAATCCCCCGGCGGCGCCTGACCGGGAAACGCTATGAGGTCCGCCCGCCCATCTCCAGCGAATTTCCGGTGTCAGACGCGCGGGCCGGGGGCGCGGCGGAAGGTGAACGGCTCGCTCTCGCGGCCGGGCACCACGAACCAGCACTCCCCCGTGCCGTCGCTGTCGAGCAGGCGGAAGAACGCGTCGGCCACCGCCGAGACCTCCAGGATGGGGAAGCCCATCTCCTCCAGCAGAGGCTTGCTGTCGCCGATGATCGCGGTGTCGGCGAAGGACGGGCACAGCGCCTGCACCTTGATCCCGGACGGCCGCAGCTCGGGGCCGAGGGAGCGCACCAGGCCGATGACGGCGTGCTTGTTGGCGGCGTAGATGGGGTCGTTGGGAATCCCCACGATGCCCGCCATGCTGGCGGTCGCCACGATGGTGCCGCCACCGGCCGCCCGCAGCGCCGGGATCGCGGCCCGCACGCCGAACACGACCCCGTCGAGGTTGACCCCCATGGCCAGCCGGTAGCGCGACAGGTCGAAGTCGTCACCGAGCCCGCAGCCCGAGACGACCCCGGCGTTGAGGAACGCCAGGTCCAGCCGCCCGTACCAGTCGACGGCGGCGGCCACCGCCCGCTGGTTGTCGGCCGGTAGGGACACGTCGCACCGGACGTGCGCGCCGCCGATCTCGGCGGCCACCCGCCCGGCGGCGTCCTCGTCGACGTCGGCCACCACGACCCGCGCCCCGCCGGCCCCGAGACGCCGCGCCACCGCGGCCCCGATGCCGTTGCCGCCGCCGGTGACCAGGGCCACCACGCCCTCCAGCCGGTCGGCGCGCACGACGTTGGCGGGTGCGGGGATCTCGGCGGTCACAGTGGCAGTCCTCCGGTGGCGGCGCTGGTGGAGCCGGTGGCCCGGTACGCCGCGATCGTACGCTCCGCGATGCGCATCTGATGGATCTCGTCGGCGCCGTCGGCGAAGCGGGCCCAGCGGGCGTGCTGGAACATCGACGCCAGCGGCGTGTCGGTGGAGTAGCCGAGCGCGCCGTGCACCTGGATGGCCCGGTCGACGATGCGGTTGAGGCTGCCCGCGACGAAGTGCTTGGCCATCGACACCTCGGTGCGGAAGTCCTCGCCCTTGTCGATCTTGGAGGCGGCGTGCAGCACCATGAGCTTGCACTGGTACAGCTCCATCGCCGAGTCCGCGATCAGCCACTGCACGCCCTGCTTGTCGGCCAGCAGCGACCCGTGGCTGTAGCGCTTGAGCGCGCGGTCGACCATCATGTCCAGCGCCGTCTCGGCCTGGGAGATCCAGCGCATGCAGTGCGCCAGCCGGGCCGGGCCCAGGCGGTACTGCCCGAGGCGGTGCCCGTTGCCGCGCCCGCCGAGGATCTGACCGTCCGGCAGGCGCAGGTCGGTGATGACGATCTCGCTGTGGCCGGTGGAGCCGTGCATGGTCTCCACCTCGCGCACGTCGTCCCACCCCCGCTGCGGCAGGTCGACCAGGAACGCGGTGGTGGCGCCCCGGGTGCCCTCGGCCACGTCGGTCTCGGTGCGGGCCATGAGAATGGCGAACCCGGCCCGGCGGGCGTTGGAGATGAACCACTTGTGGCCGTTGATCACCCACTCGTCGCCGTCCTTGACCGCGTGGGTGCGGATCAGCGTGGGGTCGGACCCGGCGACCTCCGGCTCGGTCATCGCGAAGCACGACATGACGGTGCCGGCGAGCAGGGGCCGCAGGTACTTGTCCTTCTGCTCGTCGGTGCCCCAGTGCAGCAGGGTGTGCATGTTGCCCTCGTCGGGCGCGGCGCAGTTGAGGATCCACGGCCCGAGCCGGGTCTTGGCCGCCTCGGACTGCACCATGGCCAGCGCCACGTGGCCGAGGCCCATGCCGCCCCACTCCTCCGGCATGTGCGGCAGCCACAGCCCGAGTTCCCTGGCCTTGCCGCGCAGCCCGATGATGACCCGCAGGTATTCGTCGCGTACGGCCCCGTGCCGGTCCTCGCCGAACGGCTCGACGGCGGGGATGATCGTGTCACGGACGAATTCCCGCACCCGCAGCCTGATCTCCTCGTGCTCGGGGGCCAGGGTGAAATCGATGGCCATCGGGCTCCTCTCGTCGGCGGTCCGCCCGCCGCGCCGCCCCGCCCGACGGCCGTTTCATTCGGCCGACACAGCATTTAAGGCAATTGCCTGATTACCATAACCATGGTCCCGCCCACCGGCAAGACGGTCCCTCCCCCGCCAGACAAGGACGCCCATGCCCCCCGATCCGCGTACCACGGCCGCCCGGCTGGTCGCCGCCGCGGAACACCTGTTCGCCGAGCGCGGCATCGACGCGGTGTCGCTGCGCGAGATCACCGCGGCGGCCGGGCAGCGCAACACCACGGCGTTGCAGTACCACTTCGGCGACCGCGACGGCGTGCTGCGCGCCGTGCTGGTCAAGCACCAGCCCGAGATCGAGGCGCGCCGCCACCAGCTGCTGGACGAGTACCAGGCCAGGGGCGCCCTGCCGCACGGCGAGGCGCGCCGCACGCTGTCGGCCGCCCTGGTCCGCCCGATGGCCGCCAAGCTGGCCGACCCCGACGGCGGCCGGGCGTATCTGCGGATCATGGAGCAGCTCGTGCACCGTGCCGGGCGCGTGCCGGACGCCGATCCCGCGCAGAGCATCCACCGGTGGCGCGAGCTGGTGGCCCCGCTGCTGTCGCCGGTGGCGGTCGCCCGGCTGCACCAGCGGTTCACCGCCATCCGGCTCACCTACGTCGAGCTGTCCCGCCGTGCCCGCGGCCCCGCCAAGGACGACCGGCTGTTCACCAGCCACCTGATCGACGTGGTGTCGGCGGTCCTGGCGACCGAGGTGTCCCACGAGACCGCCCGCCTGCTGGAGGAGCGCGAGGAACGCCGGCGCGGGGCATGACGGCGGCGGCCGGGTCGCGGCCGCCGTCGTCACCGGGTGCGGGCTACGCGTGCGGGCAGGTGTCGCGGTACTCCTCGATGGCGAGGCCCGAGGGGCGGGGGCACAGGAACTGCTCGTAGCGGGTGTCGTCGTCGATGAACCGCTTCATCCACGAGATCATGTACTTGGCCATGGTGGTATCGGGGCTCTGCGGGAAGAAGTGCGAGGCGTTGTTCAGCTCCATGTACGCCTTCTCCGAGGAGGCGGGGATGCTGCTGTAGAACGGCTCGGAGTGCGAGCTGACCGGGGCGATCGAGTCCGTCTCGCCACCGATGATCATCGTGGGCACCCGGACGGTCGACCAGCTCTTGGTCAGGTTCCACGGCGCGAGCGGGATGGCCGCCTGCAGCGAGGGCCGCGAGCGGGCGGCCTCCAGCGTGCCGCCGCCGCCCATCGAGTGACCCGCCACCGCCAGGCGCGAGGAGTCGATCCGGGAGCGCACCGAGCTGCTCTGCACCAGGTAGTCCAGCGCGGCGAGCAGCTGACGGCCGCGGCTGTCCGGCTGGTCGTAGATGGTGTTGGTCTCGATGCCGATGACCACGAAGCCCTGGGAGGCCAGGCGGGGGCCGAGCCAGCTCAGGCTCGACCACCGGGCGGTGTACCCGGGTGAGATGGCGATGGCGCCGAAGGTGCCCTGGCTGGTGTCGGTCGGGTAGTAGATGGTCCCGCCGCCGAAGCCGGTGACCAGTGACGACACCGAGGTCTGCGCGGTGGCGAACGGGCCGCGCGAGGCCTCGATGCTGGAGTTGGTGGGCGCCGGGCCGCGCTCGTAGGGGCCGGCCGCGGCCTGCGCGCCGGGTGCGGCGGCCAGGCCGCCGCAGGCCAGCGTCAGGACCAGCCCGACCTTGGCGATCACGCGGGAACGGGGGGAGAGGGTGGGGCGTGGCTGCACGTGTGTGCTCCCTGGTGGTAGGAGGGAACCACTCCGCGGGACGGCCGCAGGGCCGTACGGCAGGGGGCGGGACACCGGGGGGACGGTGCCGGGGGTTCCGTTGACTGCTGCCGGTCGCAATTGTTCGATCGCGCTGTCACTCACGCATCGGTGAAATCACCGGCCTCCCGCCGACACGGTGAGAACCGCACGGCGGCCCGAGCCCGCCGTGCGGTGCGCTGCAGGCCTGAGCCCGCCAGGTGAGGCGCGGCGCGGCCGGGGCATGCCGGGCGGGGCGGCGCGCGGGATGACCTCCGCCGGGGGTCAGGAGAGCAGGCGGGAGAGTTCGACGCGGGAGCGGACGCCGAGTTTGACGAAGATGTTGCGCAGGTGGTGCTCGACCGTGCGGGGGCTGAGGAACAGGCGGGCGGCGACCTCGCGGTTGGTGGCGCCCTCGGCGACCATGCGGGCGATCTGCGACTGCTGGGCGGTCAGCGGCTCGGCCAGCGGGGGGCGGGCGGGCCGTACCGACTGCCCGGCCGCGCGCAGCTCGCCGCGCGCCTGCTCGGCCCACAGCCGGGCGCCCAGCCGTTCGAACGTCTCCAGCGCGCCGTGCAGGTGCTGCCGCGCCGTCCCGGGCCGCCGTTCGCGGCGCAGCGCCTCGCCGTACAGCAGCCGCGTGCGGGCCGTCTCGAACTCGCACGCCCCTTGCCGGTGCAGTTCCAGCGCCTCCCCGAACAGCGCCTCGGCCTCGCCCGGCCCGGCCAGCAGCGCGTGGCAGCGCATCGCCAGGGCGCGGCGGTCGGGGCTGCGGGTGCTGCCCACCCACCGGTCCAGCACGCCGAGCGCCACCTGGGCCTTGCGCCGGTCCCCGGTGCGCGCGGTGGCCTCGATGAACGTCGGGATGGCCATGACCCGCGTCACCAGGTGGTCGCGCCTGCGCCGCGCGCCGAGCCGGGCCGCCGCCTCCGCCACCCGCCCGGCGGCCAGGTCCACGTGCGCGAGCGCCCAGTCGCCGAGGACGGCGGGCAGGCCGAGCCCGTGCGCGTCGGCGAGCTCGAACGCGGCCCCGGCCCGGATGCGGCAGGTCTCCTCGTCGCCCTGCACGGCGGCGACCAGCGACAACCAGGCCAGGTGGTGCCCCGCGGAGTTGAGCCTGCCGGTCTCCTGGGCCAGCCGCAGGCCCTCCAGCGCGTGCACGGCCATCGAGGCGTAGCGCCCCATCCAGAACTCGGCGTGGATGACCGACTCCAGCAGCTGCGGCAGCGCCGCGACGGCGCCGTGGCTGCGGGCGCTCTCCACCGACCGGGTGGCCAAGGTGAGGGCGTGCTCGTCCTCGCCGAGCATCAGGCCGGCGACCCCCGCCCACACCAGCATCGCCGGGTCGTGGACCGAGGCCGACAGCCGCATCACGCGGCGCAGCGGCCCGGCGGCCTCGTCGTGCCGCCCGCGGAAGGTGGCGGCCATGCCCGCCAGGTAGTCGAACATCAGCTGAGTGGCCGCCCGGTCGTCGGGGCGGCGCAGCGCGGCGGCGCGGTGGGCGATGGCGAGGAACCGCTGGATGTCCCCGGCGAAGTACCCGGCCTCGGCGGCGCGGACCAGGGCGCGCACGCCGAGCTCGCGGTCGCGGTCCAGCAGCCACCCGGCCGCCGCCAGGAACTTGTCGCAGGCGTTGCCGGTCTCCCCGCCGCGCAGTTCCAGGCCGCCGTGCAGCAGCTCGGCCTGGCCGCGGGTCTCGGCGGTGAGGGTCAGCGTGCCGAGCCGGTCCAGCAGGGCGCGGGCGCGGCGCGGGTCGCCTGCGGTGGCGGCGTGCCGGGCGGCGGCGGCCAGGCGGGCCGCCTTGACGTCGCCGCGCCCGGCCAGCTCGGCGGCGCGCTCGAAC